>JABXGX010000246.1 GCA_016550405.1 archaeon
ATTCGGATACGCGAATCAAAATGGCTTCCTTGTCTGAGCCTGACATTCTTGCTACACCCCGTCATCTGCAGCATGGGGTACTGCAAGCTAGGATGTAATAGGCTTACATATAAACTTTGTTGAGTCCTATTCGCCTGCTCTGCCAGTTTTGCGGTCCTCTCCACGCCGGAGAGCTCCGGAGGCTTCAAGGATTTGTCGATGATCAAAGGCTAGTTTCTCCGGCAATGTTGTAAAAGACTTTACCTCAGATGTTTCGTTGCTCTTCTGAAAATCCCCTTTCACTTTTTGAGCAAGATATGCGATGCTAATGACATGTCCACGTGGATCTCTTGTTGGATCTGAATAAACTCCAATGAGTCGGATTAGTGTAACTTCAAGCCCAGTTTCTTCTTTTACTTCTCGTACGAGTGCTTCTTCAACGGTTTCACCGAGTTCCACCATACCGCCAGGTAACGCCCAATAATTTTGGAAGGGTGGGTATCGGCGACGAACCAAGACGACGCCATGGTCTTTCAGTGTGATGACAGCATCAACTGCAATCACAGGGGATTGTCGGCTCAAGGCATACCATTCTGTATTGGACATCGCGGTTTTTCTCCTTCCAAGGGTGGTGCAGCTTCGGAATCCTTAAAAGCCTTCGTTTACTACGCCACTCGAACGAATATGACCATTGATCCTTGGCAAGAGCCTAAACCGACAATTGCACAGCTCCGTAGGCTAGTCGAGCGAATCAAATCTTATGCTCGTACCAGCCGGTTCATGGGATACATTTCAACAACAATTCTTATTGTGCTTATGATTCAATTGGGTATTCTTGTATACAGTAATTTCTTCCCTTTCATCTGGGGCACTCCGCTCATCATGTTACCTGAATGGTTTTACTATGTCATGTTCATCACGTTTGCATTATCAATGGTAGTGTATGGTATTGCTGGCACAATTAATGGTCGATTAAACCGGTTCATCCTAGAATACAAAAAAATCGGTGTCGTCGTCCAGCTTCGCTGTGAGGAATGTAACCGCACTAGTGAACGGGTTTGGGAAAAGGATGATTTCGTCTTTAAAAAGGAAGGTCTCTGTGCTTGTGGTGGCACTCAATATGTTTCTCAGATGTATATCATGCCACTTCCATTGAAGAAAGACGAATAGATCTGCATACACTCTACCAAAGTGTTCTCTCGACTATTTCTCTATCCTTTTTCTAGAATCGCTCTTAGCCGAAGCGTATCAGCCCCAATTCGTTTCTGTTTCGTAATCTTAAATTTACCAAGCACGCCTGTTCGACTCACATGGGGTCCACTGCAGATTTCCTTGGATACATCTCCAACTGAATAGACTTTGACCTGTTCTCCATACTTTTCACCAAAAAATCCTAGAGCACCCTGTTTTTGTGCTTCTTGAGGTGACATTACTTCGAAGGTCACAGGTAAATCTCGTTGGATTATTTTGTTCACCCAAGTCTCAACCTCACTAAGCTCTTCGGATGTAAGTTTACGATCTAACTGGACATCCAAACGTAGACGTTCAGCTGTGATATTGCTCCCTTTCTGATATATGGAAGATCCTACAAATTTTCGGAGCGCTTGGTGAAGTAAATGGGTTGCCGTATGAAGGCGCACAACTTCTTCTGAATGATCTGCAAGGCCACTTGCAAATTTTTGTTGTGTCGCATCACGGGAGATTTTTCGATGCTGTTCAAACTCTTTGCGAAACTCTTCTAGGTCAATCTTTTGACCGTTTTCTTCAGCAATCTGAACAGTCATTTCAATGGGAAAGCCATAAGTGGCAAAAAGCGTAAATGCATCTTTACCTGTCAACACACCCTTTTCTGCAAGGGTCTTTTCAGCGATGCGCAGGCCCCGACGTAAAGTCTTTCGGAAGCGTTTTTCTTCCTTTTCGATTTCATTGAAAATATGTGCCTTATTTCGAACGAGTTCTTCATATTTGTCGCCTAAACAAGCGACAACCGGTGGAATGAGCTCGCAAAGAAAGAAGCGATCAATCCCTAGCTGTAATCCCTGACGAATTGCTATACGGAGTAATCGTCGAATGATGTATCCTCTTTCAACATTGGACGGCACTAGCCCCTGATCGTCTGCTAGGGCCATTGCAGCAGACCGGATGTGGTCTGCAATAATTCGTATTAACCGCTGCTGGTGGGTTGTTGGGCCTGCAATTTGTGAAAGATCTTGAATCTTTTCCACAATCGGTTTGAAGACATCAGTCTCGTAGACACTTGGAAGCTTGTTTAGGACCTGTAGGGCGCGTTCTAACCCCATTCCAGTATCAATGTTCTTTTTCTTTAAAGGAATCAGGGTTCCATCCTCTTCGCGATTATAGGCCATGAATACCAAGTTCCAAATCTCGACATACTTACCGCATCCGCATCCGGGACGGCAGGTCTTCGAACAACTCTTCAGGCCAGTATCGACGAAGATTTCAGTATCAGGTCCCTGAGGTCCAGTATCCCCTAAAGCCCACCAGTTATCTTTGTAGGGTAAGTAATGGATATGTTTGCGTTGAAGCCCAAGGTGTTCCCAAGCCATGGCTGCTTCCTCATCAGCAGGAACTTGATCGTTGCCCTCGAAAACGGTGACATGTAAAACCTTTTTTTCGAGACCAAGCCCCGCGTCAGGGTTGAGTAAAAACTCCATTGCCATTTCGATGGCAGCAGTTTTCCAATAGTCTCCTAAAGACCAATTTCCCAGCATTTCAAAGAACGTAAGGTGGAACGTATCGCCTACTTCCTCAATATCATCGGTCCGAATACACTTCTGCACATTAGCCAATCGCTTTCCTTCTGGGTGTGGTTGACCGAGTAGATATGGTGCGAGCGGTTGCATTCCTGCACTCTGAAACAGGACTGTGGGGTCTATTTGGGGAATGAGAGAGGCGGATGGAATGATGGCGTGTCCTCTCTCTTTAAAGAATTGCAAATATCGTCTTCGAAGTTCGAGTGCATTCATTCGCATAAAATCGACCTCACGGAGTCCAACATATGATTGCAATTCCCATAATTCAAGTAGTGTCTTCGAGTAAATTATGTACTGCTCAAAACGAAATTAACCCCTTAAATTGTTCGGCTTTTACCGACGAGACCATTTTACAGCCTCATCATACCCAGACCAGCGGGTTCGCCGACCCGCTACCCAATAAAGAACTAAAATTACGAATATCGCTGGTAATGCAAGCCAAATGAATTCATAGACTGCGTCAAAGGGTGAAATAATCATTTGAGTTGACAGGATTTCGGGATTAGTGAGCTCCTGTAAAAAAGGTGAGACTGGTCCCATCATGGAGTGGACTAGCCAAGGAAGAATCATAACGGCTATTCCGATTACAATACCTGTCACGAGGTAAATTACCCGTCGCCGGTATCGTTTCGTTGGCTTATGTTTTGTCACAATAATTCACCTTTCATATCAGCTGACTGCCATATTAGACTACAGTTTAGAACACTTCTTTCATGGTAAGTCCTTATACGCTCGCCAGGTTTCAAACCAGAATAACGCTGCCGCTCCGCCGCCAAATAGCCATGCGGCTAGATTCCCAAAGGTCAGATACTGTGGATATACGACCACGAAGATGACCAAAGCGGTCGTGAAAAACGCTGCATAAAAGAGCTGTCGAGGCAAAGCCCTTCGGCCCACCCAAATAAATTGTTTTAGTACTCCGACCTGAACAGCTTCTTCCACGGTATATTCTCCCCGATCCCTTCGGACTAAGCCTAAATCCACTAATTTATCCAGATGATAGGCAGCTAGGCTGGGTGATGATAATCCGAGCTTTCGTTGGAGTTTTCGAGGTCCGACTGGATCCTTTGCGGACAGTAATTCAAAGTAAACACGAAGGGTACGCCCCCGCAGTTCGGATTCCAAATCGAGTTCTCGACTATGGTCGGGTTCATCTTTGGGATTCATTTTGGCTCACTCTCCAAAACCTGAAGTCTATCAATCATGTTCTGAACTTGTTTTTTAATAAACGGGTTGCCACCTAGTCATGGTCCTGTGGAGGAGTTCTGTTCAAAAATATAGGTTAATTAATTCGTGCTCCTGACCCGTTGATAGTGGTTGATTGTGGAGATTCAATAATGACTATTCTATCTAGAATCAAGGACATCTTTCTTCAGATAAGTGGCTATCTTATCCCCCTTCTGCAACAGATCCCTACTCTAGGAATTTATGTGGGTTTGATGACCTTACCCCTAATTGCTGTACTCGCAGTGTTATTCACCCAGTTTCCGTTCAACCTCATTGGGGGTATCGCTGAATTTATCTCCATGAGCTTTATGTCTCCAGGTGTCTTTCTCGCTAACTTAGTAACCCTAATAGGAATTTTACTAACTGTCTATTCAATAATCTACTTTTATCGTCACAAAAAAATTGGGTTAGTAACAACAGGTCCCTATCGCTTCATTCGTCATCCTCAATACACGGGCTTCCTGTTAATTACCCTGGGCCTGACAGTTTTCTGTTATTGGTGGCTCTCAAATACATTTGGAATAGGCTGGTTGTCAAAAGAAGCCACAGTTGCTCTATGGTTCGTCCAATTCGGAATTTATATAACTCTAGCTCTCATCGAAGAATATTCTTTGACAAAAGAATGGGGTGATGCGTTTCGAGCCTATAAGTATCACACCTCATTTTTAATCCCGGTTGGTCGCTTAAACCGGTTTGATATTCCCCTATCGATTTCGATTTTGAGTCTGGCAATGATTGGTTTACTTCTGATGCAAATGATCTAGTAGCCTTATGCAGTTAGCCAAAGGTATTAGCCACCTAAACCTAACTATAACCATACAGACTTAAGAGCAGAATCGTCCTTCCCTTTCTCGAAACATCCAATTCATTCTTTCGACGTGGAAAAAATGCTTGTCAACCCCCCTGAAAAAGTTTCAATCGGCATGATTGGTGGAACCGGTGTATACGATCCTGAGGTCTTCACCGACATCAAGGAATACAAAATCTATACACCATTCGGTGCTCCCTCCGACAAGATAATGATTGGTACATTGAAAAATCGGCGTGTTGCTTTTATCCCTCGTCACGGGCGAGGTCACAACTATCCTCCACATCTAGTCAATTACAGGGCGAATATTTGGGCTCTCAAATCCATTGGTGTCACACGACTCATCACGGTCTCAGCAGTGGGGAGTCTCAAAGATGAAATCAAACCAGGTGATCTTTTTATCCCTGACCAAGCGGTTGATTGGACGCGAAGCCGCAAACGGACCTTCTTTGAAGAGGGAATCGTCGCCCATGTGTCAATGGCAGAACCTTTTTGTCCCGATCTTTCCCGCTTCATTGCTGATCAAGCCAAGGCGCTCAAGCTTCCTCATCATTACAAGGGAACCATTATCACCATTGAAGGACCACAATTTTCGACAATAGCTGAATCGCATTATTACCGGGCGCAGGGCTTTGATATCATTGGCATGACCTTGCATCCTGAAGTGTATCTTGCTCGTGAAGCTCAAATCTGCTTTACGAATGTGTCCATGATTACTGACTATGATGTCTATGCGGAAAAACCCGTTAGCCATGAAGAAGTGCAAAAGACCATGGCTGAAAACCTCGGAAAAGTCAAAACCCTACTCTCCGAAGTTATCCCCAAGATGTCGACAAAACAGGATAAGTGCCAATGCGGAAAAGCACTCGAAGGCGCTGTCTAAACCACTAAACAAAATCACATGAGTTGAAGGTCCATTTCTTCAACCTTTTTAGCAATCTATCTCTAATCTTATGTTATGAATTATCTGACCCTGGCTCAACCTGAAGTTATAGAGTGGCTTCTTGACCCTACTAATCCGAGTGTCCGTTTCTGGACTCTCCTCCTTCTCAAAGACAAAACACGAACCAGTGCTGAGGTTCAAGCTACTCAGAAAGCAATTCTGAATTCACCGGTTGTAAAAGCAATTTTTGGTGCACAAACTCCAGAAGGTTATTGGGACCTTCCTCAGAACATTTACGCTCACAAATATACAGCCACAACCCACACCCTCCTCATTCTAGCGGAATTAGGTACTCCTCGGATACCCCCAATCGAAAAAGGCGTCGAACATCTCTTTCGATTCCAACTCAACTCTGGGCACTTCAACACAACACTCCCAAAGACCTCACGTGGTTACGCAAGTACCATTTCCGACACTTGCTGTCTGGACGCCAACATTTTGTATTATCTTGCCCATTTCGACTATCTAGGTGATTCGCGAACTCAGAAAACTATTCAATTCCTCATCGATCATTTCAATCCGGAAGAAAGGGGCTGGAAATGCCGAGCCTACCCCATCAACCCAGACGCTGTCTTTCCTGCGTCTTGCTATATGGGGCTATGCAAAGTTCTCAAAGCCTTCTCTGTCTTTCCCGAGACTCATCGGTCTCCCAAGATAAAGAACATCATTGACCAGGTTGTTGAGGTCATTTTAGAAAACCAAATTCACAAATATCTTCGGGATTCCGATGGGAACCGCAAGGAAAAGGCGGGATGGAAGCGTTTTGGGTTTCCACTCTTTTACAACTCAGACATCCTTGATGTGCTAAGCACCCTAACCCGTCTCAATATAAGAGATCCTCGAGTCGAGGATGCGGTTAAGAGTATTGTTGACGCTCAGCAATCTGATGGGAAATGGTTACTCAAACATACCTTCAACGGAAAATTCTGGCAGGACATCGAACAAAAGGGAAAACCGTCAAAATGGATCACACTTCGTGCCTTATTTGTTCTCAAGCATTTCGCAGGCACTCTGAAGGGCTAGACACTTTTATGGAAGTGTCGCCTTGTGGGCAGGTGCCTGCACCCGAGGAGCTGAACCTCATGGTTGAACCAATAAAATGTCAATTCGTGGATTTCCAAGAAATCTATGATATGTCGAAGACCCTAGCCTTCAAAGTCACCGACTCAGGATACAAACCCGATCTTCTACTAGCTATCGCAAGGAGTGGATTTGTGCCTGGACGCCTCATCTCCGATTTTATGGGTAACTCTAATTTGTATGCTCTCAAAGTTGAACACTGGCTCGATACCACGGCTGAACATCAAGAAGATGCAACCATTCCCGTGAAATCACAACTACCTGTTAAGGGAAAACGAGTGCTCATCATTGATGATATTGTGGACACCGGGCGATCAGCGGTCCAAACTCTCCACTATGTTAAAGACCTTGGCGCAAAAGAAGCGAAAACCGCAGTGATGCTCTACCTCACTGTTTCTGAACATGAACCCGACTATTATTCCGTTAAACAAAGTGAGTGGGTGTGGTTCATTTGGTTCTGGAATCGCTTCGAAGATTTACGGAATCTGACAATCAAGCTCTTCGACGGTGACAAGAACCGCACAATGAGTACTCGCGACATTCTTGCTGGGCTAAAGCAACACTTCACCCTTACTGTAGATCCAAAGGAACTTGAGCAGGTCCTTCTTACGGCTGGTCGTATTGGGAAACTCAACATCGATGATTTAGATAATATTCGCATGGGCTAGTGGTTCTCTTCAGATATCAAAAAAGCACTTAGCAAAGTCCATTTCTAATCTTCTCAGGCACTCAAATCCAAGTTGCTCATGACTTATCTAAGCAAAACCAATACCAAGTAGGACTAAAAACAGTCCAATAGCGACGAACGCACCTACAAGGCAACTTACTAGGTTGACCATGTGGTTGTCGAGGAATCGGTTTCCACGAAGATGAGTCGATTTTTCTCCACAATGCATTTTCTTCTCAGTCAACTTGCTACATACGTTACAAGTCCAGTGGCCTTGAAGAGTTGCACCCAATATGCTGTCAACTGTGCATCCAATAATACCCCCCACCATTGCCACTAGCACAAAGGTCACGGGAGCAATACCAGCTAGTTCCGGCATCATTGTGGTTCCGTAGAGATGTATCCAGAATGGTGCGGCAAGAAGTGCAGCTATTCCACCGATTAGCAAAGTGCCCAGCACGGTCGCTAGTTCTCCGGCAACCGAGATTCCTCCTGATGTTCCAGGTGCGACAACTTTTCTTGGATTCGTAATCAGTCGAGGTGGAAGGGGATTTAGTAACCCGATTTCGGTAGCCAAAGTATCTGCTGTTGCGGTGGCTACAGCACCTAAAAATGCAACAAAGGAGACAGCCATAATAAGAGACGCGGGTATCGTCATTTGACCAAATCCCACTTCGATTCGCCCATAGGCATCGACTTGACCAAATATCAGAATTGTTAGAACACCAATTAAAACGATGCTAAGCGGTAGCCCTCCATTAGCAAGAACATGGGACCAATCACGGGCCCCACCTTTTTCTTGGGCTGCACCATGCTGGCGTTTAACCGTATACTTATAATGAGTGAATTGGGCTGTGACGATAAAGAAGATCAGCAGAATTAAAAACCAGGTCCATGAAGTCAGGAACCAAATGGCGATGCCTAGGAAAAACGCGGCAACGAGTCCAGACTTGGTGACGATTTTTCCCTTGAACGCAATAACCGCTAAGAAGCCCATAATGACCAGGGCAATTAGCACACTTAATGGATCCAGCAATACCATGGGAAGTCAACTTATTCCGTTTTTCAGTGAATAATTACAAACGGTTAGATACGCTAGGGAATAGATTCCAAGGAATTCGGTTCTGAATTCGTGCTGGTATTGCCTTCCGTTATAAACCTTGTCGTTGCTTAACCAGAAATATCGTTAATTGTCGAATGACTTAAAGCGAATCGACACCCACCACAGTGCCTTATTGCTTCATAAGATGCTTCCTGAAGAACGCCACAATGCTCTTGTACGCTTTAATCAGATTCGGAACTTTTCCAAATCCATGACCTTCATCATCGAACACTATGTATTCAACTTCAACCCCCTGTTTTTCAAGCTGGCGAACTACATCGGCGGATTCAGCTTCAACAACTCGTGGGTCATTTCGCCCTTGAATGATGAGCATGGGCGCTTTGACTTTATAGAAGTGGGTCGCAGGTGAGCGTTCAGTTAAGAAGTCTTTATCCTTCTCTGGGTGTCCTAATGATTGATGGAAGTAGGTTTGCCAGGTTTCGGGGAGACGTTCAAGGAAGCTAAAGAGGTTGTAGGGACCAAACATATCACAGGAGGCTTGCCAATATTCTGGATAGTTGGCTGACAACCACAATGTCATATAGCCACCGTAGCTACGACCAACAACGGCACGCCGAGTAGAATCAATACGTGGATCCGTTTCAAGGTGCTTTAATCCCTCGATGTGGTCTTTTGCATCATTTCCTCCCCAGTCGTGGTCAACCAATTTCATATAGGTTTGACCATACCCTGTGCTCCCTCTGACATTGGGGACAAACACTGCAAATCCGTTCAGTGTGAAGTATTGGATGAGAGGCATGGAAAACCAAGTGAAGTCTGGGCGTTCTTGACTTTGGGGCCCCCCGTGCACATATAGAATCAATGGATACGGTTTTGCGTAACCAAGTTCATGTGACGGTAGGTAAAGCCGGGCTGAAATCTGAAGGCCATCAAAGCTTTTGAAGCTGGCATCTTCTCCGGGTGCTAGGAATTTTTGGTCTATGCCAAGGATGCGTTCATTCGAGAGTTGAGACACTTCGTTGCTCTCTGGATTAATTAACACCAATTGTGAAGGAGACGTTGCCGTCGTGAATGCAGTGATGTACTCGATGCTCACCTTACCTTTCTCCTCTGTTATTGATTCATCGATACCCAATTCAACGCCGCCGTCTAACGGCGCTTTTCCAATTAGGACCTCCTTTAGATGAAATTGGGGCGGTGTCGTCGTCTCATCCAATAGCGCTTGATAGACCCAACTACATCCATCAATATTGAAACCTATCAGGTACAATTGACCGTGAATCCGTCGAATCCAATTCAATTGGCCAATTCCTTTGTGCTGAATCCCATTCATTTTCACTGGATGAATAGTATCCGAATTAGCTAATTCGAGGAACCCGATGCCTCCTTTATCGTCATGTAGGGTCGTTCTAAAGATAAGGGCAGAATCGTTTTGAATGAAGTGGCATCGTCCAAATCCTGTAAGCGGATACTCTTTTCCCTTTTCTCGGACTTCAATAGGTGTGCCATATAACAGAGAGCGTTCCTTATCGCCTTTCATCCAGATGAAGAGGACATCATCGTTTGCTGTGTAGGTGTCACCGAGGAGAACTTTTTCATGCGTTGAGTTGTATCCCACGCAAAAGTTTCCATAAATGCTCGTGCCCAAGGAGTTCACTCCGAGTGTCTTAAGGTCAACTTTGATTGTTTCTTGGTTAGGAGTTTTCCGGTCATCGATGAGAAAATATGCCATGTTCATTTTAGGATCAAATTCAAGAAATAGTAGTTGTTGCCCAGCGTATCGGTCGCCAAAAATCGGTTCGGGCACTCCCCCCGAAATTGGGATGAAACAGGGTTGATAGTTTTCATCACCATCCTTATCCACCATTACGAGTATTTTATCAAGTGAGGGAACGACGCGAAAGTTATACCCCCCAAGAAGATGCGGGTTCTGGAGCGCAAGTCCACGCGGAAGGAGTGGCTCTGGAATACTGCCTTCCTTGTTCATCGCAAAGAGACTATACATGCCACTCATGTCGCTAATGAAATAAATCCGGTCATTGACCAGTTGTGGGGTTAGAATTCGGCGAGCTGATAACAACGATTCTAATGGGACTGTTTTCGGTTCCTTATCCAATGAAACCACCTCGACCCTCTCTCTGCCGGGGGTTTTTAGATGTGATTGTTGGAGCACATTCTAATTTAGGTGCTTTAGTTAAATGGGCTCAAGTGTAGCGCGTTCCCGGCGAAGGCTCACTTCTCGGGCAAGGAGAATTGTGGCGACAATCACCAACAGAGCTCCGATGAGTTGCCAGGGTGTGGGTGGAATCCGAAAAACAATTGCATACAAGGCAAAGGTTACTAGCGGTGCAGGGGCTATTAGAGCAGTAGCTTTTCCCAGATTTATCCGTCGAATTCCTTCATACCATAGACCGTGTGCCAAAAGGATAATCACGCCTTCAACAACGATTATAATGAAGACGAATGGCAGATTTGCCAAATAGAAAATTGGTGAAGAGAGTAGCGGAAATAACATCGCGCATATTGCTAGGATTAATAGTAGCGATCCTCCAATGAGGTTTCGGTATGCTACTGCAGTCCAGGAAGAAATCCGTTTTAGCGCTGGTTTAGCGAAGGTATGACCTGCTGCCCACGCCATAGGGGTGATTAGGAGGAGAATATCACCGACTCCTAAAATCGTCATCTGGCTAGTAACCACTACCAATAACACGCCTAACACCATTAGCATCATCCACGCTAGTTGGCGCCGAGAGATTGTCTCATTTAAAAAGAAATAGCTAAAGGCTAACGCGAAGACGAGTTCTGATCTAAGAATAATTGCGGCATTGTTTGAGCTTGTTAACTGCAACCCGATGAAAAGGCATGTAAATGCTAAAAACGTACCCAGGACTCCTGCCATAATGACTCGTCGTAAATCCTCTCGCGATATAGCACGACTAATCGGTGGGGTAGATCGCCTCGCAAATAGAAGAGCGATAAAACCAGCAATGAGAGCCGCAATGGCTGCAAACACAAGTGGGGCAACCAACAGTCCTCCCACTTCAACTACCACTGGATGGACTCCGTACACAATAAGACCGATGAGAATGAAAATGGTTCCCAAATG
>JABXGX010000247.1 GCA_016550405.1 archaeon
ATATTTTTCCTCGAAAACTTGCTCGACCCAAATTTGCCGTACGTATACTACAGAAACTAGGTGAGGAATTAGAACAACGAGGATTTACCGTATCACGTACACCTTTCGGATGGTACAAAGCGTTTAAACTAGAGTGCTTCGGTCACCCCCTCTCGGAGTCCGGCAGGAGTATCGATTAATAATTAACTTATCATTCAAACAATTCCACAACTAACCAGTTAATCAAAGGCTAGTAGTATCCGATTAAACCTCTACTTCTTATGATATTATCTATACTAGATCTCGAAAAAGATAACCCATATTTGTCATATACCTTTTCAGCAATCACACCTAAGGATTGCCCTTTTCCTTTTAAATCTAAAATTAGGATGACAACATCTTCGGTGTAGAATCCCCTTCTTTGAGATTTTCGTTTACTAAGCATCTTAACAAGCTTTTCAGCGATTATTTGACGACCAGTTGCATGTAGGAAAAAAGGCAATCTGACTGCTCGCTTAATGCTATCCGCTTTTCGGATCACCACTTGTTTTTGATCTGATCTAGGGTAAGATTCGATATTAAATGAATTCAATAGCTGCATAAAGAATGGAATGTTTGGGATACAAGTATTTCCTATTTTTTGACCCTTAACACTCGCAAACCCATCACCGTCATTTAAGGCCTGTAGGAATTTTAAGCGAATATCTAAGGGTCCGTCAAGCAGCCATTTACATTTAATTGGTTGATTTGTGGTACAGTTTCCTGTTTCGATGCCCAAAACAGAATGTAACATCCATCTGAAGAGTGGGGTACGTTCACCATACCAGTAATGCTGTTCTTGTCCTCCAACAGGATAGACAGGTTTACCAAGATTAGCATTGATACCTAATTTTCCTAGATAGAAACAGGTTGCCTCACCAACTTGTTCGCTCCACGATTTTGCCTTTGTAAGCTTAAGCTCAAAACTTGTTGAATAACAGCTTCCAGAGCTATTTTTCGCAGCATCACTTACCATCATACCAAGAACATAAGCAAATGCATTACCTCGACTAATCCTCCCAAAACGATTTTGCCACTCATCCATTTTTTGATCATTTCGCTCAGTGAGCTGACTCAATACCTGTTCTATTTGTTCCCAGCATTTCAAAGCTATGGGGACTTGGATGAAGTTAGAAGGATTATGAGTTCCATGTGAATTAATGTAAGTTGGCAACCATTTGTATTCTCTCCAAGGAGGCTGCTTTGGAATTCGACTTGCAAGATGGACAAGGAAAGGCTTTCCTTCACTTGAAAACCACCTCCTCACCTGGGAACTACTTATTCCAACTTGATCAGCAACTTCACTAAAATGGCCCCCATCAGCTAGCAATTTAAGCGCTTGAAAATATTTGTCCACTTGGAGAAGATAATAGCCACCATCCAGTGAAGATCCTAACTCTTCACCGGGATAGTACGTAGCAAGCCGTCGTAGAACTTCCTCAGTAGACGAAACTCCACAATTTTCATTCTCGATTTCAACTAATCTAGATTTAGCTTCTGTCTTGGATATGCAAAGATCAATAAGACGGTAAAGCCGTGGTCGACCTTGATATTTAATAAACGAAGAGGTTCTTTGAATTGAAAAATTAAGTTCACGAGCTAACCGAGAAATTTCACCCTTTTTTATTTTGACAGAACTACCAATCATCTTAATAAGAATAAGATGATTTTCTGCATCTTTAATTAGGCTAAGAAATTGTGGATTCCGTTTTATTCCTGAATAGTAATTATCAATTATTTCATATAGTGATTCTTTGTTTGAAATTGTTTTTTTTCCAATTTTAGGGTACCAGATGTCAATACACTTATTTTGATGACCATTGCTCAACCAACAGCACCAGCTATATGAGTTACAAGGAAGGAAAATAAATCGGGAGAGACTGCCAGCAAAGTAATTGCACAAACCAAACCAGATAGATTTGAAACAGAGTCTGGTAGAAGCATAGACTAGACTCGGTGTGAGAGCGCAAAGTTTTTGTAGCTACAAGGCATGCTCCAATCAGGCTGTCGTGGACTCAGCAAGTTTAATTGCTGACAGCGACTACCGTGAGCCATCGAGATGAATGAAGTTTGCCATCCAAAC
>JABXGX010000248.1 GCA_016550405.1 archaeon
AGTTGAAAACTATATTGGCGCCGTGGCAGATGAACGGCAGGTGCTTTTCAAGAAATTGCAGTCGATAAAATTTCGCCTCTATCCAACCGCGAATATTCGACTTTCTTACAAAATTCCAACCTATCGAATTAAATCGGGATGGATAGCGTTGGGTCATTGGAAGAGTGGTGTGTCAGTCTACACTGATAGTCCAGACCATATCGCTCATTTTAAGAAGCACATCCAATGGTGAAAACGGGAAAAGCCAGTATTAATTTTAAAGTCATAGATGAGATTCCTGTTGATGCGGTGGAATCAGTCATTAAACATGCGATGGAAAATTAAAATAAACTTAGGGTATACGGTAACGTTATTATCCAACATAGCGACTCTGGTTCGGGGTTTATGCAATGGAACTAAATGGTGTAGAAATCGAAGATACCTTTGCTGAAGCCTTCGATATGCAAGTGGCCCGTATTCTGATGACCGCCGAGACAGCGAGGTGGGCAACCGTCTGTGCCAACTCAGCAGCAGGGTTTGCCACCTCTGTAATCGAATGTAAAGTTGAAGCCGGAATTGACCGCCTTATCCCCAAAACCGAAACACCTGATAAACGTCCGGGAATCACCCTACTGTTTGCTGCCTTAAAATCCAAGGATTTGGCAAAACAACTCCGAAAACGGACAGGACAATGCATCCTGACCTGCCCAACCACCAACGTCTATAACGCATTAGATGATGCCGACGAATGGGTCGATGTTGGGAATCAACTACGATACTTTGGGGATGGGTTTGAAGATCGAAAACGAGTCGGAGATAAACTTCTTGCTTGGCGAATTCCTGTCCTTGAAGGAGAATTTGTCATCGAAGAAAAATTCGGTATCAAAAAAGGTGTGGGTGGTGGAAACATCATTCTAATGGGAAAAACCCCTAAAGTGACATTAAAAGCTGCTGAGGAGGCTGTTGAGGCTATCCATGGTGTCGATGGGTGCGTAGCGCCTTTTCCAGGTGGTATTTGCCGGAGTGGCAGTCAAGTCGGCTCTAAATATGAATTTCTCAAGGCTTCGACTAACGTGCGCCTTTGCCCCACACTTCGTGAGCACGTTTCTAATACCCTTGTTCCCGCTGATGTGACAAGCGTTCTTGAGATTGTTCTGAATGGGCTTAGTAAAAATGCTGTCCTTGATGGGATGCACGCAGCTTTACAAGCGGCTGCTCAAGTTCCAGGACTGGTTAAGGTCACAGCGGTTAATTTCGAAGGCAAACTTGGCAAACACAAGCTTCATCTAAAATCACTCCTTGATTAGTTGCAGGTCTCTTCTGTTCCCTCTTCCTGTTTCCGCAATTTAGACAAGAAAAGCAGGCTCCTTAACGAAAGACACTTATTACTAGTTTTGAGAATTTTTATAATGAGAAGAGGTTGGGGAACAAGTTACGCCCCATATTCTGAAATTGATAGGTGGTTAGTGTGCCGCCATCGAAAACAAAGTCCTCTACCAAAAGAAGGGTGATCAAGAAACCTCCATTTGAAACCTTGGAAACAATATTCGAAATGCCCGAAGTGCTCATTATTGGATTGAATAAGAAGGGGCGTATCACGCTTTTTAACAAAGGCTGCGAAAAACTTTCCGGTTATAAAAGAGAAGAAATCCTGGGAAAATCTATTTTCTCCACACTCATCCCCAAGGATCAACGCGCCGAGGTTCGTGGCGTATTCAGCGACTTGTTAGAAACTAAAAAACCGTCCGTCTATGTCAACGATTGGCTAACAAAGGATGGGAACCAAAGAACTATCGAATGGCACAATACGCTGAAATCTGATCAAAACGGAGAGTTAGAAGAAACTTTTAGCATTGGAATAGACGTAACCAAAAAGAAACAAATTGAAGAGGATCTTCGGAAGAGTGAGAAGAAATTTCGAGCCCTCTTCGATAATGCCCTTGAAGCGATGTATATCCTCGATATGGCCGGCAATATCATTGAGGCAAATCGTGCTGCTTCGGAGATAACTGGATATTCTCGAAAAGCGCTTCTGTTAATGACGGCTCAAGACATCGTAATACCCGAAGATGCAATCAAGATTCCCGCCCGTAAGAAGGACTTTCAAGAAAAAGGCTCCCTCGTGTTTGAAACGGTTATCCAACCTAAGAAAGGAAAACCAATCGCCGTTGAGATTAGTGCTAGTGCAATTGAATATAGTAGACGCCCAGGTCTACTCGTCGTCATGCGTGACATCACCGCACGACAGAAGGCTGAAGAAACTTTACACCTTTTCGAAAAAGCGATTATCAGTTCCCCTAGTGGGATTGTAATCACTGATTTGAGTGGGACCATTATCTTTGCCAACCAGGCGTACCGCTATATAATCGGGGGCAAAGACAAAACAAATATTATTGGTTCGGATGCCATGAAAGCTGATTTTGGTAAAGAGATTGGTCTTCAAATTATGCAACAATTAAAAGATCAAGGCTTCTATAGCGGCGAATACTCTCGATACCGAAGCGATGGTAGTCTCGTTGATGTCCATATTCTCGCAACGCTAATCACTGATGAAAATGGTGTTCCAACCAATCTCATGGCCACAATCACAGATATTAGTAAATTAAAGGAAGCTGAAGCAGAATATCGTCATCTTTTTGAAAGCATCCCAGTCGGTCTTTTCCGAACCAAGCCTGGGGTCGGTGAGATTCTTGATGTAAATCCTGCCCTAGTTAAAATGCTGGGTTTTCCTGACAAAGAATCTCTCATCAAAAGAAAAGCCTCATCTTTTTATGTCGATCCAACTGCTCGGATTCAATGGGAACGCAAAGTCGCTCAGGATTCGGTCGTCAGGGGCTTCGAAGCAGAATTTCATCGACTTGATGGACGGATTATTTGGGTTCGTCTTAGTAGCCGTGCAGTACGAAACTCTCAAGGAAATGTAATCTACTATGAGGGAACCATTGAAGATATCACCGAAATGC
>JABXGX010000249.1 GCA_016550405.1 archaeon
GATGGTCAGAAAGTGATTACTGAGAAGGCTTCTTCTTTTGATGAAGATCGGTTAATATCCTCTATGGTGGGAAGAGAGTTTTCTGAAATATTTCCCGCGAAGCCTGAAAGAAAAGAGGCACAGCAGGAGATTTTTTCCTTTGAGGGGATCTTGAAAATGTCTCAAAAAGAAGTCGCCTTTTCTGTTTCTAAAGGAGAGGTTTTGGGGATAGGTGGATTACAAGGACAGGGACAATTAGATCTGCTTGAGTCCATTTTCGGATTAGGTCACTGCAAGGAGGTGAAGATGAGAATTTTGAACCGGGAGGTAGAGGTCAATCATCCGGTTCAGGCTTTGCGGGCAGGAATTTCTTTGATTCCGGAAAATAGAAACGAGGAGGGGGTGTTTTTAATCTTATCAGTTCTGGAGAATCTATCCGCATCGACTGTTGATAGAAGGCAGAAGTCGGGGATCATCCGGAAGCGAGAGGAAGATCAGGCCGTAAAAGATATTGTTGAAAAACTCTCGATTAAAATTACTTCTGTGAATCAGGTTGCCCAATCCTTGAGTGGTGGAAACCTGCAAAAGCTCGTGTTGGGAAAATGGTTAATTGCTGAACCAAAAGTTATTGTCATGCTGGAACCCACCAAAGGGGTTGATATCGCCACAAAACAACAGATTTACCGATTAATCCGAGAACTTGCGGAGAAGAATGTGGCTGTTATCTTGTATACCAGTGATATGTTGGAACTCATTGGAGTCTGTGATCGCGTGTTAGTCATGAATCATGGATTTTTAACAGCCAGTCTGGAGGGTGAGGAGATCACCGAAGAAAACATTATGAAAGCCTCAGTAAGCAATATCAACCTTTTGGATTAATGATTGATGATTGCTAATTGATAGTTGCTAATCGCCAATCAACAATCAACCTATGACTGAAAGACAGAGAAATCTCCGGCTTTATATTCCAGTGTATTCAATCTTTTTTACGATCTATATTGTCGCCTGTTTTATCGAATCCACTTTTTTCACCTGGAACAATAATATCAATCTTTTTACCCGAATCACTCCGCTCATTTTTGCAGGGATGGCTCAGACCTTTGTCATTTTAACCGGAGGAATCGACCTTTCTATTGGCTCAATTATCGGCTTGACAAATGTTATCGCGGCAAGTCTTCCCTATATTGATACACCTGTCAATGTCGTTATGTGGTTTTTGGTCCCACCTATCGTCGGACTTACTATGGGGTTGCTAAACGGGGTAATTATTACCAAAGGAGGGTTCCCCCCCCTTATCGTCACCCTCGCGACTGGAGCTATTTGGCAAGGGGTCACCTTATTCATTATGCCCATCCCGGGCGGAAGTGTGTCCTTATCTGTCGCCATGACCACCACTGGTACTCTTTTAAAAGTCATTCCGGTTCCTTTAGTGGTCTTTATCCTCGCTGTGGTTATCTTTCACTCAATACTCGCCAAAACTCCCTTTGGAAGATCTATTTATGCTATTGGAGGGAATGAAACGATAGCCTATGAATCAGGGATTCCTTGCAGGAAGATCAAAACGTGGGTGTATGGTATGAGTGGCTTGCTTGGTTCATTTGCTGGAATGTTCCTCTCAGCCTGGATGTTTTCGGCTGACCCTCTGGTAGGAGAACCTTACATTTTAAACTCTATTGCTGTAGCGGTTATTGCAGGGACGAGCCTGGCAGGAGGAAGAGGAGGAGTCATGGGAATTATTGGAGGAGCGTATATCTTCCACCTTATCAACAATATTCTTAACCTGTTAGCGATATCCACCTTTTATCAATTTGTGGCAAAGGGATTAGTTCTTATTATCGCGTTAACGATTACTTCTTCCGGTACCAGTTTGAATATCGGGGAATTGATAACAAGGTATCTCCTTCCGCAACGAGCCCAGGTAGATGAG
This sequence comes from archaeon, assembly GCA_016550405.1. The sequence continues at coordinate 1,907 of JABXGX010000249.1, forward strand.
GTTGGGAGCTAACCATGGGAAAAATTACAAGAAATGCGCATATCTCGTTTTTTGTGGAGAGGATCCTCCGGGAAAGAATGACGATCTTCCTCTTCGGATTAATCATTGTAATGTTTTTCATCGGCGAGATCGTTTCACGCGGGTTCTCGTCGTATGAACATGTTGGAGCCATCTTGAGAACAGCATCCTTTCTTGGCATTGTTTCTGTCGGTCAAACCATCACGATTTTGACCGGCGGTATCGATCTCTCTGTTGGCCCCTTGATTACGATGGGAAACGTCTTCACATGCATGTTTATCAACGGAGTGA
>JABXGX010000250.1 GCA_016550405.1 archaeon
TAGTCAAAGACGGAGATGTGAATTGGAAGCGATTAGGAGAAATTATTCCTCTAGCTGTTCGATTTTTAGATAATATCATTGATTTGAATAAATACCCTATTGAAGAAATAGAGATTCACACCAAGGCCACGCGTAAGATTGGATTGGGAATCATGGGTTGGGCAGAGATGCTGATTCAACTCGGTATACCCTATGACTCGAAAGAAGCTTTGGACTTAGCAGAGAAAGTAATTGGCTATATTCGGAATCGAGCTGATCGTGCTTCAATAGAATTAGCTAAGATTCGTGGTAACTTCGACCAAATCGATTTATTAAAGCAACGACGGAAATGGAAACGGAATGCAACGCTGATCACAATTGCTCCCACAGGAAGCATCAGTCTCATTGCAGGAACCAGTAGTGGTATCGAACCATTATACGCTATTGTTCATGATCGCATCCTTGCAGAAGGTGTGCGATTGACGGACACGAACAAGTATTTTGTACAAATTGCTGAAGACCGTGGATTTTGGAATGAAACGGTGGAACAAGAACTCGCAAGCACTGGATCTGTGCAGGGTATTGGGGCTGTTCCTGATGACGTGAAACGATTATTCAAAACAGCTCATGAAATCAATCCCGAATGGCATGTTCGTATGCAAGCTGCTTTTCAAAAGCACACTGACAATGCAGTGAGTAAAACTGTAAATGTGTCTAATGATGCAACCACAGAGGATATTCGGCGAATATTCCTTCTTGCGGATGAGCTGGAGTTGAAAGGCATTACTGTGTTTCGAGATGGCTGCCTTGAAGGTCTTCAAGTTTTGTATGCAGGGTGTCCAACATGCGAAGATGTGCGGTTCATTGACACTCCATAAGTGGATATCCCTTAATCGCAGCATTTCTGACTAAAGAAGAGGATTCTCCATCTATTTGGTTGCCATTTAGTCCACTAAATTTACTCTTGGTGTTCACTTCTTTCGAATGATATAGGAGCCAACAACAATTGCAATTGCTATAATCACTACTCCGACGATTACACCTACCAAAATTGGGTTAAAGGGAGGTGGAGGAGTAGTTGGTTGTTGGATTTCGACAATAATTGATTCTTGGTTACTCCAGTTACCTGGAACATCATTCAGGTCAAGGGCTCGAACACGGAAATAATAGGTTCCGTCTGTTAGCCCAGTAATTTCCTGACTTGTTGTAGTGACATTCCATTCTGTGGAAATTACTGAGAAATCTGCGGTTGTAGACATCTGCAATTGATAATGGGAAATACCTGCTACGGCCGTGCTTTCACTCCAAGAAACAGTGAAGTTCCCTGTGGTACTAGTTCCTCCAGGATCTGTCAGTACAGGTGTTGTGGGAGGATTAGCTTGTACTATGAGAGCTGCGGGGAATGTTGATCGCCAGTTATCCGCTTGGTCAAAGGCTTTGATATAGAAGGTGATATTGCTACCGATTGTGAATTGGCTGTCAGGAATTTGAGCTGAGTATATTGAGCCAGCGGCTGTCATGCTAATCTGTTGATTTGACCCAGAATCAATTTGATAATGAAGCGTGGCGTTCTTTACTCCAGCCACATCTGTGATATTCGCGGAAATATCGAGGGGCTCGCCATCAAGTGGAGGATTAGGATTGGGTGTAACATCTGAAATTGTTGGACCATAGATATCTAATTCCGTGAGTGAAGTGTTTAACAGCCATTCACAGACGTTTTCAATAAAGACTTCGTTATCAGGAACGGGGTAATCAAAGTCACTGAAAAATGTCGTTCCGGAAACCATTACGCGTGAATCTCCCACTTGTTCAACTGCCATGAGGGGAATTCGATCCCCACCATATCCATTATCGGAATCGTCATAGATTATGGTAGCTGGTGGAAGGTAATCATCTACTTGATAGAAGTTTGGATTACCAAACGTGATATTTGTCACAGCACCAGGATCCGTATA
>JABXGX010000251.1 GCA_016550405.1 archaeon
CAATGATATTGTTTCCAATTGGCATTATGATGGTGTTCATTCATTTTATGATATGGCAGCAGATGAAGATGACCTCAGGATATTTATAGACACCAAGAACTGGCAGAACATTACCAAAGCCGTATTGAATGAAAATGATGAATTAGTGGGATGGGCATCCTTCTATGCTGAAAACGATGAATTCTGGCTATCATTAGGGCTAAGACCTGACTTAACTGGCCAAAAATTGGGTGAGGAATTTGTATCTGAGTGTGTAAAATATGCGATATCAGGATATAAATTGATTAAACCCACCATTAAGCTTGCTGTTGCTCTTTTTAACCAACGCGCTATCAAAGTTTATCAAAGAGCAGGTTTCATAGAGACCAGCAGGGCAATCAGGGATACTCATATCGGCCAAGTGGACTTTATTGAAATGGAAAAGCACATAGCCAATTAGTTGATTCGAATCCCGTTTCCGCCATACTGTGTAATTGGGACAGAACGGATTCCCCTTATTCTCACTGCCCACCTGTCAACCTGGCTTGTACTTCGGCAATAAGGTCTTGAACTGTAATCCGTAATACTGTCTGGCCTTTCTTTAATGTGTCCACGAGAACATCATAATCCTCGTAGAAATAGACTGTTTTCCCATCCGTGAGCACAACCAGGGATGATAAAGCCTTGGATTGACCTCGTATGAAGCGGAAGCTCGACCGTATCCGCTGTAAAGGCAGAGCACTATCCAACAGTTTCATTAGTATCTTTAATTCAAAAATGTCTTCAACAGAATAGAGACGGCGAGAACCTCTTCCTGATGCTGCTCTGAGACTCGGGCTCACCAGGCCTGTCTTATCCCAATACACAAGCTGGTTATAAGTAGCACCGACCACATGTGATACCTCTGAAGTACGGAAGGATACACGTTTTCTTCTACGTGGCATTGCGACTTCCAGCCGATATAATTATACCACTCGCAATTGAGACACTTGTTCAAATCCACCCGCTGCCATTTATTGTTTCACTCATGGTGATATTAGCATGGTGAACGTCACAAACCCATGTCAATTATTTGGTCATTAATATTGATCAGATAAATATTGGCCTCTGTTTTTTCATGCATCTTTTTACTTCGTGAAAACCCCAAACATTCTAAGTAGATTTACAAAACCCCTGTATTTACTATAAACTAGTTTTGACGATACTATTAGTCCCCTGAAACCAAATATTGATGAGGAAGAAAATGATAAAGAAAATAGTAGCTAATATAATCATAATTACGATATGTTTCTCTATATTACCCTTTTTTGCCTGTAATGGAGAAATCAAGAATCCTGATACCTTTATCATAGCTACAACTTTCGATATTGCCAGTTTAGATCCCGCCTACGCCTATGATACTGCAAGTTCCGGGCAACTACTAAATATTTATGAAACACTGATTAAATTTCATGGCAATAGTACAAGCGAGTTTATTCCATTGCTAGCGACAGAGTGGACGATCTCTGACGATGGAAAGACCTATAGATTCAAGATTCGCGAAGGGGTGAGTTTTCATAACGGAAATCCATTAACCCCAGAAGATGTGGAATATTCTTTTGAGCGGGGGATGGTCCAAGATTGCGACCTAAGAACACAATGGATGTTTTTCGAACCCCTTTTTGGTCTGGGGCATTACAGCTCTCGAACCGAGGATGGTCTGATCCCGCTTGAGGAGATCAAGAATAAAGTAGAAGTCGATGGTCAATGGGTACAATTCAATCTGGCTACCCCGTACGAACCGTTCTTACAGATTCTTGCCTCTTCCTGGGCTTCTATAGTTGATATGGATTGGTGTATACAAAACGGTGATTGGAATGGAACTGAGGAATCGTATGAAGCTTTGAACGACCCTGTTCCCGGTGGTTCTCCAATCAATTCGATAACTAACGGTACTGGCCCATTCATGTTGGGGCTTTGGGAACCAGGAATTCAAATAAGTTTAGTAAGAAATGACAACTATTGGGGTACGCCGGCCAGTTTTGAAAGAGTTATCACCCAGATGGTTGACGAATGGGGCACCAGAAAATTGATGCTGGAATTAGGTGACGCTGACTGTATTTTTGTTCCAAGTGGACAAATCCAAGAAACAAAAGAAATAACGGGACTCTTGGTTTATGAAAATGTACCTACGTTAATCAATCAAGCGCTTTTCTTCCAATTCGATATTGATCCTGACAGCACATTGATCGGCAGCGGCCAGTTAGATGGCAATGGTATACCCATCGATTTTTTCAGCAATGTTGATGTACGCAAGGGTTTTGCTTATGCTTTCGACTGGGATACTTATATTGAGCAGGCACTGACAGGTTATGGGCAGCAGGTACCTTCACCGATAGTCGAAGGGATACCTTACTATAAACCCGACTGGCCAAGTTATGAACTGGACCTGGTAAAAGCAGAGGAGCACTTGAAAGCGGCCTGGGATGGATTGCTATGGGAAAATGGTTTTGAAATGACGCTCGTATATGCATCAGGAGACATCACGGGAAAGATTGCCTGTGAAATATTGCAGAATAATCTATTTGAGATCAATCCATTATTCAGAATAAACCTTCAGTTAATGGCATGGCCAACCATACTTGAGGATATGGTGCTAGGACGTATACCGATGTATTTGAATGGGTGGCAAGCCGACTATCCTGATCCCCACAATTTCGTCTTTCCTTATATGCATAGTGAAGGTACATTCGCACAGTCACAGCGATATAGTAATGAAGCAGTAGATGATCTTATTGAAAAGGCAATCTCCTCAAGTAGCCATTCAGAAAGACAAATACTCTATGATCA
>JABXGX010000252.1 GCA_016550405.1 archaeon
AGCAGAGAGCCCACAATCGTCTTTACAGCTGAAGTATAAGGCGGTCCTGGGAGATTGGTAGCCACCATCGATGTCTGCCCAAGGGCACGAATCTGATTCACCCAGAACCCAAACGTGTCCCCCGCATCGCTATTCGGAATTAATTGATAGACAATTAAGAACAGATGGCTCGAACCCTGGGGAATCGAATGAGTTGTATTCAACAACAGGAGTCCATCATCCTGGGCATAAGCCCCCGAGGCGAGAAGTGGCTCGGTGACGTTATCATAGATGCCATCTTCATTGATATCATGAACCAGATCAACTTCCGCGATGGCTGTCTGATCATTACCCGTTCCAAAAGCGTTCAAGGTAAAATTAATTTGCGTCAGACCTTCTTGAATAGCGCTGATATTGATCTGGAACATCTCATTGAAGGGATCGCCATCCGGATCATACGAGGCATCATGATCGCCAGGAGAAAGACCCCCAGTATCTGTGTCACCACCAATTGGATAAAATTCAACGTCATCAAAATACACGACGCCTGAATCCCAGCCAGGCGTGGTTTGTGCCGTCACACGCAGTTGGATTGTCGCTTGAACACTCCCAGCCGCTGCAGGACCATACACGAAGAGTTCAAACCAAACGGCTGTGGGACTGGTCACGGCTGGAGACCACATAGCGCCGACTTGCCCACCGCCACCATTTTGCCAAATGACGCCAATATCAACAAAGAATTCATTGGGTGGCAAATTTGGTCCGCCTATCCACACCCAGGTAGAGAGATTATACGACGTCCCGACACTAATATTCAACAGGGTGGATTGACTCCACTCGGCATGATCACCGGCTTCGGTGGCCAACGGAAGAACACCTACCGATTCACTTCCTGTATGAGGAAAAGTGGTCGGATATAGCCCTTGAAAGTCATCGAAGCTTGAGTCATCAGTTGTCGTGAACGCCCAAAAATCAGGCACAGGACCCCCAGGAGGCGTTTCAAAGCCAGGGTTTCGAACTACAGGTAATGCAGAGGCAAACACTGTAGGCATACTGAGGGCAAACAAGAAAAGAGAAGCGAATAATATTGAACAGATTTTTGTAAACCAATTCGACCTTTTATATTTAGACATTGGACCCAACTCTGTTTAAGTAGCTATTTCTCCACGAGGAATAGAATTCAATATGCGTATATATTTTAAAAATAATATGTATTTACATATCAAATTCAAATCTGCGATTGTAAAAATGAATCACCAGTATTTGAGCAGGCTTACACAAGTTACGGGTAATTGACCTCCACCACGCCTATTTGAGGTTAAATGAACAATCCACTGGGTGGACGACCATTTTTTTCGATGCATAGATTTTTGTCTGAAAAGTTTTTACTGATGAATAAGTAGTATGGGTTGGGTTTCGAAAATGTCGGATCGGTTAGTTTTTTCGGCGAATGATGTGGTGAATGGAAAGGTAGATGTTGAGAATCTGAGGGCGCGGTATGTGTTACTCAAACCGGGGCTGGGGTTCGTGTCGTATGGAAGGATTGTTGAGGGGATAAATGTCATGGCGAAATTTGGGTGGCGCGCGGTGGGTTTCTCACGGGGGTATTGTTTGCTTGAAAAAGTTGAGTAAACACTGGGCCACGGAATTAGTTGGGGAATGGAGAAGCGCAGTTCTTCATTGACCAAATGTGTTCGCGGAGGCTTCAAGCAGTTGATCCATCCTTGGGGCGCGGACGACTACTTCTTTTCATTTCCTTCGTTGTTGAAGGAGATATTGTATTCCGAGGCTTAAAAAGAAGAATCCGATGGGGGCTGTAATTAGAAGCAGTGCCCATATGAATTGTACTTGAGTGAAGTGACTTGGATATGCGGCAACGTGGATAGCATAGGCGAGTGAGGCTACTGTGAATAGACCGCCGATAGCACATAATAGTGGACCTTTCAATTGTGGCAGGCGGGATTGCTCAGCATTGTTTGACATAAAAAACCACTCCACGTGACTAGCAATATATCCGATTGGAGTTTTTATGTATTGCTTTATCGTGTGTAGTTCGCTTCCTTTTCCAGACAAAAAGTCTCTAGGTAGGAGACACCTTGTTGTTGGTAGTGGATTACCATTGTTGAAGAGCAGAACAGTCTCAGAAATCATTTCCGCGGAGGTACCTCCGGAGCGCCTTGGATTGGGTGGGCAAAGAGAGCGGGTGTAGATACCAGAAACACGGGTGTTGTACGATTTAGTGGGGTGGACAACCACTTCTCGTTTCACTCATTAGGTAAGCTAATGCATCAGAGTGGGGATGGCGTGTTTCGGTGGATGCCTCTATTGGAGTTGCTGATTAATTAGGCAAATCTTAAAAGAGTGAAAGCACGTTATTTAGGTAGGTACCGTATCGGAGTGGGAATTCAATGAGTTTAAACTCTGAGATGAAAAGAACATTCGTCACTTCAGCGTTCAAGAATCACAGAATTCGATCCGTTTTAATTGTAGCGGGTTTATTTGCTGTTATTCTCTTTTTAGGACCTATCGGTGCAAGCCGTGCAGCCGATACAGTTCTAATTACGAATGCCGTTGTGCTTCAATTTGGAATAGATGATGCTATCTGTGATAGTGTTAATCAACTGGTTAGTGATATAGACGATGCCCAGCGAATATTGGTGCCCAATGTGTTATCTTTGCAGCTAATTTTGCGGAAAGCAGTTGGTCCCATTTTTTATGTTGGACATGGAACACCTGAGGGTCTAATCGTAGGAAGTGAAACTGTATCATGGTCTAGTATTTCAACAATGATTTCAAATTCCAAAGGACAGGAGCATTATTTTGCTTCATGCTTCTCTGGTAATATGGAAATCGAGGACAAGTTTGTAATAGGGTTTCATGATATTATTGATGCGGATGTTGCGACATTCGTTACCTCATTTTGGTGGCACGCCCTTCGTGGAGTTGATTTTACTGAAGAAGTACTTCAATTCATTAGAAATGGCGGTCTTACCAAGGTTGCATACCCTCAACGACCTCTGTATTACATAGTTTGGACACCTAAAGACATTGGGTGGACTCCCTACGGCCTCTACGATCCATGGGCTCTTAATGTCCACTACACCGAAGTTGACGTGGTCTTTGCCATGCAAGGAGGGAATTTGATAGATGCCCTCATCCCAATCCTCGTGGCAGCAATAATTGTAGCAGGGATCCTTGACCCTACACATATTGTCGCTCCTCTAATCATAGCCATTGTAACTTTTATCTTGGCTGGCTACTTTAGTTCTATTGAAACAATCGCCACACTTGACTCCAACGCCGATGGTTCTATTGATCAATACATTCCAGTTGACCCCCTTAATTTCAATCCAATAAAGATCCCTTCAGGTCCATTCTTCTTCAGAACCACAAGTTGGTGGTGGATAGTTTATCCAGGAACCTGGGCATGGCCTTTCTACCAAGTACCAGCGATTTAGAAGGAAATACACAATGACTGTTTCGTATTATGCATTGGGGCTTAGTGTACTAGTGAGTTTGTTTCTCGTATGGATGATAAGAAGAAACCAAGAAGCGAATTGGTTGAACGCTGTGAAACAAGCCTTCAACCCTTATTACTTCGTTTTGGGAACGGTCCTTGCGCTATTGACCAGCGTATTATTCCTCGTTAGTCCGGTGGTTGCTTTCTTTTATGCGACGCTTCTATTCTTGATTGGAGTAGGTGTTCTAGTGTTGTCAAAATCGAATGGATTTGATTTGGCTGTCTTGACGATTTGCCTGGCCATCTTCATCTACTTCGGATTCTATGGTATTACAGTAGTTGCTTTTGGACCATTTATTGGTGAGAATCTTACTGCAGTTTTAATGACACTAGTTGGTGGCATATCCCTGATCGTGCTTCTCTGGATTTCAGGTAAATCTCTTCTTCGAAGTCAAGCCTCTCTACAGGTCCAACAGGCTCAACTCACCCAACACACTCAGACCCCGTTGTAAATGGAAGGAGTTCTTCCTTCCAATCCTTCTTTTTTAGAAATTCAGATAAGCCTGATAAAAATCTTTACAAGACTCTCCTTAGAAACCATTTCCTCTGAGGTGCCCTCCGGGGCACTTCGGAGTGGATCGGGCAATAGAGTGGGTATAGATACCGGAAACACGGGTGTTGACCATTGCTTTGGGAGTGGACAACCATTTTCTCTTGCTAATTCTGTTAGGGGAGGATTGGATTTACTCTTGCGTTTTTCTATTTGGGGTAGAGGAGAGCGGGTAAGAAAGGTCGGAGAGGTGGGAAGGCGTGCGGGGCAATGATGCAATAGTGACATATGGGTGATGATGGGGGGCATCTTTGGGTCCTAAGGTCGAAATAGATTTTTAGTTATGAATGCCATTTCGTGTGCTGGTGAGGGCGGGTAGCGACGCTTCGGGTACTAATACTTATATATTGTATATATTCATATGATAGCCACCATCATGGGGGTGGTTAATCTGGCAAATCGTGAAGAGATTGCATTTAGAAATGAAATTGCGTTCAAGGGAACTATAGAAGAGTTTAACAGAGCACTAGCAGAACTGGATAAACGCGAATTAGAAATTGGTCGAATATTTAAAAAGCCACATCTAGCTGGATGCTGGCCCGTGTCACCGATGAAGGTACTTGGTCGAGAAGCGATAAGCCGCATGCTTGAAGGGCAGAAGAGGATTAAGTTAGTAAAACCAATCCCTGGGGGCCTCTTGGTTCCTCACTTTCACTGGGAGAACGAGATCGTTCTCATGAATCGTCAGAAATTCAAGGAACTCGTGACGTCAGTAGCCGGTGAAATTGCGGGATTAAAAGCCATGAAGGGGGATTATGCTCAGACCCTTGAAGCCCTCCATAAACTCTACGCTGGCGGTGTCATCGTAGATTATTAACTTGGACCTTTCAACTCCTAAATTGTAGAACCAGAGTGCATCTGGCAATTCTTCGAGAGGGTTAGTAGTGAGGGCGATTAAAGCTTCACTGAGTCTTACCCACAACTGTAACCTTCGTTGCCGCTATTGTTACGGTGGTAGGAAGTTCAAGAAAGACATGTCGTTTGCCACAGTGCAAAAAGTCGTTGATTTCATCTTCAGGGTTTCTCCTCCAGAGCAAAAGATTAGCTTCACTTTCTTTGGAGGAGAGCCTTTCCTTTGTTTTGACTTGATACAGCGTGCCGTCGAATACATCAACAATCAAGTACGCGCTCGTGATAGACTGGTTGATTTCAGTATAACCTCCAATGGTACATTACTTAGTGAAGAAATCTTAGACTTCCTCAATAAGGAAAATATCACGCTGTGCATTAGTATTGATGGTACCCGGCATGTGCACAACAAATATCGCAGGTTTCCAGATGGACGGGGAAGTTTTGATGATGTTGTAGAAAAGTTGCATCTCAGCTTACGCAAACTCGGAGAAGTGCAAGTGAATACGGTGTATAGTCCAGACACCCTAGATTCTTTGTCCGAATGTGTCTCATTTTTCACACAACTAGGTATTTCCTCTATACATCTCAATCCAAATATCCGCGCAAGTTGGACTAAACAAGTTCTTCCGAGATTTCGAAAAACCTATCGAAAAATAGCCGACCTTTATATCGAAAAGTATCAGCAATCACAGGAAATTGCTGTGAACCTAATTGACAGCAAAATCATTCTGTTTCTTAAAGGAGGTTATTTTGCCCTTGATAGGTGTATGATGGGAGAGACGGAGTGGGGCTTTGCACCAAGTGGAAATATCTACCCGTGTGAAAGGTTAATCGGTGAGGACGATGGTCAACTGTGTTTGGGTAATGTACATTCAGGACTCAACAAAAAACTGCAGTGCGAACTAATTGGTAATCGAGAAATCCAGAATGAAGAGTGTAGAAGCTGCTCGCTTAGAAAATATTGCATGAACTCCTGTGGTTGTACGAATTTTCACATGACAGGTTCTCCGAATCTTACCAGTTCAACCATGTGTGCAAGTGAAAAAGCAGCAATCGACGCCGCAAAACAGGTACTATTATCACTGAAAGAAAATGATCTGTTCATTGATCATTTCATGCAATATCTTCATGAAGAGCAAATCCAGCCATTCACCAGCATGGTGTAGTTTCTCTATGTGCACGATGGAGGCACGTGTACGATGCGGGGAACACGGGTGTTGACCACTACTTTTGGGGTGGACGACCACCCACAGATATTCAGCTGCGTAGTCTTCGAGTGCAAGGCACCGCGACCGCGGTGATCGTGATTCTTGGCATTGTACTGGCGGCTTTTCTTGCGCTTTAACCGAGTATTCCGTAGATTATTGATAATCAGAGAAATCAAAGCGATATACAAGAAAACCAAAAAAATGCGTAGTAGACTCATCAGGCTGTCCATAAATTTGTGGAAATGGTGTTTATTTTTCCCACCCCAGTATTTTTTGTATAAGCAATAGCCTAGAGTGACATCGGGTGTGTACCATTATATGAGCGAAGAAGAGCAAAAAACGCGCTCCTCAAAGCTAGGTGATTATCTGTGTTTTGGTTGTGTTGCAGTAATCTTCATTGTTGCCATCGGTGTCTATTTGTTCCTTGATTTCTTTGGACCCTTCCCTTTACCTCCTCCTCTTGATCAACTTGTTGCGGTAATTGGAGCGGTGGTTGTATTGGGTCTTCTACTCATCGTGCTTCCTGTTGGCATTATAGTTGGAATTATCTATGATCGCCGAAAGAAAGCCCACGTGCAATCAGTTG
>JABXGX010000253.1 GCA_016550405.1 archaeon
CGTGGAACCCATCTTGACTTAATTTTTGATGTTGCGGATTCGATGTTGCAAGATCCCCGGAAATATGTGCAGAATGGGTATGGGTGGATGCTCAAGGAAGCTACTAAGCATTTTCAGGACCAGGTCTTTGAATACGTGGTGAAGAAAAAAGATATCATGCCAAGACGGGCGCTCCGCTACGCAATTGAAAAAATGCCACGCCTGCTTAAGAAGCAGGCTATGTCTTAATTTGTTAATTTATTAGGTTATGCGCCGCCTTTTTCGTCTGGAAGGACTACGCCGGCCACTAGCGCCAGAATTCCTGGAATCACACCAGTCAGGATTAGGGCCAGGATTCCAGTTACAATCATTCCGGTTTTGTGTGGTAGGGGGTCACTTCTCCATTGGAGCCATAAGATTGCAAATACAAGACCTACGATTGCCAACGGAATTGTGATTATTCCGATGAAGAAACCAATGGCGATCAACAGCTGCAAAATAGCGGCGATGAGGAGTAAAGTTGCTGCAGTTTCTTGATCTGACACTGTAAAGCCACTCCGCGAGGTTATCACTCTCTAAGTATTTTAGATATAAAATCCTTCGTAAGGTTGAGGGATTGACAAAGGATCTTTATGAGGCCATTGCTACACATCGGATCGTCCGTAAATTTAAAAACGCCCCTGTTGGGTTTGAAAAACTCCACCGCGTTCTTAATGCTGGCCCCTCAAAGCACCTGATTATGAAGCCGTGTGGCGAAACAGCAACCTTGGCTGGGTGGGACTTTTCTACTTAGCTCAGAGTGTTAGTTGCTTCTTTAATGACGCAGGTTTAGCCTGTTCTATACGAAGGTTTTCTAGATGATGGAATTCTTTAAACCGTTCGATTTCCTCTTGGATTGGCTGAATTACATCGGAGATATGCTTCCGTGGAAGAGTGAGTTCGATATTGCGAAAGATGAGTGTGCTGGTGTCGCGATCAGCTTTAGGGTCGATTCGTCCTATTAGATGATGTTGCCATAAAATGGGCATGACGTAATATCCGAACTCTCGTTTAGCTGGGGGTGTGTACGCTTCGAGTCGAATATTCATGCCAAATAGTTCTTGTACGCGGCGACGATCCCAGACGATGTTATCGAAGGGACTGATAAACCAGACCCGTGACGAGGAGTGACGCCGATCTTGCACCTGATGAAGAAATGGTAATTGGCAAGTCAGAACATAGTAGTTGTGTTTGGTTTTGGGAATCTCGATTCGTGTCACCTTGTCTTCTCGTTCGAATTGGTCAAGGAGGTGTTCCATAATTTTCGTTCGATTCCTTGGTTTTTTCTTCGTGCGATAATCTAATGCATAATTCTCTAAACTGATATATTCAAGAAGCTGTTTTGGTGTACTTGCGACCAAGCAATCAAGACATTTTTCCAAGAAAAATCGCCATACTTGGTCTCGGTCTACCTTTTGGTCATAGTATTTACTTGGAATGACACGTTCTGTTAAGTCATAAATGCGTTGAAAGTTCTTACGTTCCCGCACAGCTATGCGACCAGTGTTCCAAAGTAAATCGAGGGCGACCTTTGCAGGTTTCCAATCCCAGAATCCTCCTCGCTTCTTTCCACTAGGATCTTCGAAATCCCGGCTACTCAATGGACCTTCGTCGCGGATTCGGGCTTCAACAAAATCCATCAGGTCCTTATGCTTGTTGAAGAGGTTTCGATACCACGCATGAAATGTTGAGGGGTCACGTTGCGTACGATACCAATAGTACGGATAGTCTTCAATATTTACGACGCAGCAGGCATGGGCCCAGGTTTCAAATACCTGACGCTCTCGAAGCGCTTTCCAAAGCTTATCCGGTTGATAATTACGGACACGATTTCGAAGGGTTAAGTGGTGGCTTCGGGTAACTACAGAAATTGAGTCAATTTGTACCGCTGCTATTTCTTGGATGGCTTGCCTTACGGTTGACCAGGGCGGTTCATCATCAAAACCTTGTTTTATGGTAAATGCAGCTTGCAGTGTGGGAAGATCATAGTAAGGCACTCAATCACCTTGGAACTTGATTAGAGTAGTCATTACTCGTTTAGGTCATAAATACCAACGCTTAGAACCCAAGTGTTACTTTTGGTTATGGCTGCTTTTCATGATATAGAAAATAAAACTGCAAAATGTTCGTAAACCGGATGCCCATTGTTTAAGATTTTTATAGATATATTTACTTTCTCTACATAATGCTTGGGAATAGAGGGATTACAGTTTCAAGCATGTTCTCAAATCAAATGATTTTGGTGGATTGACATTGAGTAAAGTTTGGTTTAAACAATTAATTTGTCTAGTTGCAATTTTACTCTTAGTGGTGCCCCTGTTATTTGTCAATTCCGTTCCGATTTCAGTCAAAGGCGCTTCACAAGATCCCTTTGTGGTGCCTCAAAATGAGAGGTCCAGTAATGCTTTGGTGGATGAATTTTCGAATGTTGTCTCTGATTTTCAAGAAAGCTTGGATGGGCCTGAAAGAGATTGGTATTGGCAGGATAATAATGGGGAGTGGAATGACTATCGCAATTGGATAGAGTCCTATCGGGCTGCTGCTGAAGGAATTCGTCACTATCAAACCCACTATTCGAATTCTAAAGACTCTGGTTTATCAATTGAAGAACATGTAAATGGAAACCGCTTGCATGTCAAGGTGGTTGTTGGGAGTTATAACATTATCACCTATGCTTTCGATTCTGGTTTACATCAGGCTTTACACATTCAAGGAGCGGAAGTCTCGAATACTTATGGGTATCCAGCAATTCCTTTCAAGAACCTGCTTTTCTCGTTACCAAAGGGTATTCACCCCGTCGCATTCCAAATCCAGCGAAAACAAACTGAAACGATTTCAGGGCTTAGTTTAGTTCCTGGTGCCGCGCCTCTCCGATTAACAAGTAGCCATCCAACCCAGGATGAACTCTATTTTGATCAAAGCGTGTATTCTGATCCTGCCTTTTTCCCAACAGATTTTATTACATTTAGGGAAGTGGGGATGGCGGGGACTATTGGTGTTTCAGTAAATCTTCAATTTTTGCAGTATAATCCAGTCCAAAAACAATCTCATCTCTTAGTCTGTATCGAGTTTGATGTGATTCTTAGTGCTCCCGTGTCTTTGCACGATCTGAATTCAAATCCTTACAAATCGTGGCTTAATGGTGATGGACAAGGTTATGTGGTTATTGCTCCTGCTGCGTTTAACTCGGCTTTAACTGACTTTGTCAAATGGAAGCAAGATTTGAGATATGATGTTTCTGTCACCACATTGGACCATATTTATGCAACCTACCCAGGTCGGGACCTTGCTGAACAGGTTCGTAACTTCATTAAGGCATCTTATACGGATAACGGTAGTTTATACTTCTTACTGGTTGGGGACTGTGACATCGTTCCTACCAGAGAAGTCTGGGATCCCTATCTAGCTGGTGGTTTAGATAACGGCACTGAACCGAGCGATATGTATTTCGAGTGTTTGGATGGAGACTGGGATGCCAACGGAAACGACCTATTTGGCGAAACGGATGATGATGTCGATTTTTACTCAGAAGTTTTAGTTGGTCGGCTTCCCGTGCAAACCGTATCAGAGGCCCAAGATGTCTTATCAGGAATCGTTCAACTTGAAAGCAATCCGGTTCCAGGGTCATGGATGAATGACTTCCTTCTCATCGGACCTGACTGTTTTGGTTCCGGTGATGGAGCAAATATGCTCGAAGAAGAGCTCAACCAATGGTTCCTTTATGATTCGTTCTTTGATGTTTCCCGTCTATATCCAACCGACGGGTCACTATCCAATGCAAATGTAATTAGCAAAATTAATTCAGGAATTGGAATCATCGACTTTTTTGATCATGGCTGGTATGGTGGATGGTCTGCTGCACTAGATGAGGAAAATTATGGTGAGGTTTCTGGATTGCTGAATGGAGGGAAACGCCCATTCACTTTTGCAATGGCGTGCGAAACGGCGGCCTTTGATGCAGAATATTTTGAACCAACAATTGGCGAAGCCTTCTTTCGTAATCTAAACGGCGGAGCAGTAGCATATATTGGTGCAACCAGAATCGCTTGGGCAGGATATCATGCCTTTGATGGTCTCCATAATCGATTTTGGCGGGATTTCTTTGGGACTGCTTTAACTGAACGCATAGTTTCACCTAAACTTTCACTTCATGCCGCTCTTCATGAAATGATAACCACCTACTCAATGTCTGATCCGATCAGCAGAGAAACAATTTACCAAGCCATCTACTTTGGCGATCCGACAATGCAATTATACTGGAAACATAATGTAACTAACACTGCTTCTCAAGGAGAAACCAGTCAATTAGTCCAACTTAATGGAACATGTTCACTTCTTTTCAATGAGACCCCTATATCCGAAACAGTCAATGTTGTTGTCAACGATCCCATAGGTCGACTTGTTCACAATCAAACTCTAGTCACTGATAGTCAGGGCAGATACACAATTACTTTCATGGCAAATGAACTTGCAGGGAATTATACTGTCTCGACAACCATTTCTCAACCTTTCACTCATACAACAGTTAATTCCTTTTATGTCGGAAATTTATCATGTGCTGTTAGTTTAGATTCGAGTCCAATATATCACAACCTTCTCGATTTCTCCGGAACCGCAAATAAAGATGGTGTTTGTAATGCCTCCATAATTACTTCTGACGGGAATATCCTTACAAGTACCCTCTTACCAATAGTAGGAGGAACCTATTCAGGTGCATTGAATATTACTGAGTTTGGTTGGCTCCAACTCTTCATTACTGTTACAAATGCTTCAGAACATGGAGGCACACATGCAATCTTCCAAGTGACACGTGGTGATATCCTCGTAATTGCTGATTCCAATGGCGGATGGGGACCTGATTATCCAGGCGGTTGGGCTGACAATAATTTTGGCGACTCAACCAATACAGCTGATTATCTCATCGCACTCAAAGAAGAATATCACGTATCGATTTTTCGGCCACGTTATGACCTTGTTCCCACACTAACCTTGTTAGAATCCTTCGATGTAGTTATTGTTTCAGTTGGTGATAATTATGGATCTCCACTCATAGGCTTTGACAGCTTTCTCCTAGATGTACTCCATTCTTACCATAATGCCGGTGGCAATCTCTTACTAGAAGGCTGTTACATCTCAGCTACTCTAAGCAACTCACCATATAATCTAACCCTTGAGAGCTTTTCACACACTACTTATCAACGAACCTTGGCCAATACTGGCAGTTTAACACTCGACAATCAGCTGCACACAATTACAGCAGGGTTACCAACAACAATTCCCTTGTTAGACGGATTAGGAACACCCTATGCTGACGTAATCAATCCAATAAATGGGTCCGAACGAGTAAGCAGTTACCTTGGTGAATCTCCACCAGGCTCCGCTATCACCGCACTTACCTCCACCCCTTCTTATGGGGGATTTGTCTATTTTGCCTTCTCGATTGACGCTATTGAAAACCAAAATTATCGAAATCTAATCATTCAGAACGCTATTGCATACCTTATCCAACCAAGGCTAGAAGCATCACTTTCCGATGATGCCTTACAAACAGGAACAACTGAAACTATTACAATCGATGTTCATGAAGCAGCTACGGGTCAATTAATTAATGATGCAAATGTAACCTTCAATGGCTGTGGAATCTCTTCATCTAACCTGACTCAGCCAGATGGTTCATGTTCTATTTCTATCACACCAACCAGTGAAGGCTTTATCCAAATCACCATCACAAAAGCTGGGTACTTGAACTTCATCTCTATCATCATCGTCTATGACATCCCAATGATTTCCATAGAAACCAATCCGAGCTTTTTACGAAAATATGACTCTCAAGAACTCACCATTTTGGCCACAGATTATTATGAACATTTTCCCCTTGACAACTGTTTTATTAACATCACAGGTTGTGGGGTTAATAATGTTGGTCACACCAATTCATCCGGGTTAGGTGATTTCTCCGTCGCACCGAGTTATTCAGGCATCATTTCAATTTATGCTAATCTTACGGGTTACATAAATGCGACAAGTTCAATAGGGGTTCAAATTGAAGTATTAGTTCTTCCAAGTGTAGGAACTGCATCTCCGGAATACTTCTGTTGGGATGAAATCAATCTCAACTGGCAGGATTATGGAGGCATCCCCGTTTTCATTAATTATACGGCGTTTCCGGGAACTAATTCCAGCTTTACTCTAGCTGACATTGAAGCGATAAATCCTGATACTCTCATTCTTCCACATCGCTACAGCCCTTATACGTCAAGTGAAATTGATGCAATCATAACCTATACACGAGCAGGACATGGACTTTTTGCAACAAGTTATGCCCTCTATTTTCATCCAACATCTCTTGCTCCTTTCTTTGGTCTCTCACAATCCTTGACTTTTACTTCCTCATCCAGTGTCTTTCAATTTGATATAATCCAATCAGGACACCCACTTTTCAATAATCTCCCAGATCCTTTCACACATTATTTTGGCATGTCTACCTACCCCGTTGGAACAGCCTGGGATGATTCAGTTCTGGATGGAGCTGCATATCTTGCCCTAGATAGCTCGGGAACTAATTTTGGTGCCATTTTAGCTCATCGCGGAATGGTGTATACCTCACATTGTCCTGAACTACTGTCTAATCGAGACGATACTCAGTTAGTGTACAATGCCCTAGCGTGGACGCAATGCATAATTCCTGAGCATGATCTTCGTGTAGTTCTTGATGTGCCCTACTTCTGCAAACCAGATGAAACAATCAACATAAATGCTACAGTCATGAATGAAGGGCAAAATAACGAAACAAATCTGCTCCTTCAACTTTTCATTGATGAAATTGAAGTAGCCTCTCTCTCTATTCCTGAGCTCGCGAATTTCACTAGTCAGACTTTATCATATCTTTGGACTCCGACAATTGAAGCTCTCTATAATATCTCGGCATATGTAGCTCCTGTTCCAAATGAATATGATATCGTCAATAATTACCAAGAAAGACTCGTCAATGTAGTTAAAGGTCTCGTAGCAATTCTGAATGCTGATGGATCTGAAACACCCAGTTACTGGATGGGAGGGTGGGGGAACAATTACTCGCCTATCTATAGTGGACTCATTACTGAGGGATTTCCCGTAATACTCATAACCAATATGGACATTCTTTCTGGAATTCTTGTATCCGTTGATATTGTGATTTTGATTGACAATTGTCCTAGCAATGATGCATCAGCATTGTTACGAGATTGGTGTCTTGCTGGTGGTGCCATTCTAACCTTTGATAGCAGCATCTGTTTCCTCAATTGGGCAGGTATTCTGCCTCCCGAGGCTGCAGGAAGCAATGGGTATCATACATACTGGGATTATAATTCTCCATCAAGTGGAGTTGTGGTAGATGATTCTCACCCCATTATGACTGGCTATTCGTATGGGGAAACCATAATGGGGACTGGAGGAGATGCACAATACTTCAGCACGGTCATGCAAGGCACTTCTGCAGGACCATATTACAGTCCTTTGGTAAAGACGGCAATTGGTAGCGATTTTGATCTTATTGTAGCCTACGAAGGAGGAAGTTCAGGAGCTGCTGTTCAAATATGGGATGCCCACCACTGGCAAACAACCACAAACCAATTATTAATTTCTAATGCAGTCGCTTGGTTGATGGTCAAGCCTGATCATGATTTATCTGCAGGGCTCATTACACCTCAACGTGCGGTGCCAGGAGAGCTCATTCCAATAACTGCCATTGTACGAAACCGGGGATTGAATAACGAGACCAATGTAACCTTCCAATTATTCATTGAGGGAGTTTTAGTTGATGAGCTCTTCATTCCCCTGCTAGATGAAGGTGAGGCGCAAACAATCTCCTATGACTGGACTCCTCTCTCCGAGGGAAGTTATAACATCACCAGTTATGTTGTTCCTGTTCCTGATGAGTATACGCTCGTAAACAATATTGTTACTCGATTTGTACAAGTCAGTATTATTCAGGGATATGTTCTCTGGGATTATATACACGGAACCGATTCCATCACTTCATATTCAATTTGGCAATCAGATCTTCTAGATTTAGGTTGTGAAATTGACACAATATCAACTGGAACAATTACCTCTACCCTTCTCAGTAATTATAACGTGCTAATCTGTGCCCAACCAACAGTCAGCTATACAAGCTCTGAATTAACTGCGATACAATCATTTGTGATGAATGGTGGAGGATTACTTGTAATTGGTGACAATGCTCACTCCATTTTTACCTCTTTGACACAGTTTGCAGGAATTGACTGGGAAGCAGGAGGAATCTCAGGCACTACAACAGATATAACACCCCATCCTGTCACAGAGGGCGTTGTGTCTGCATATTTCTCATCTCCTGTAAGTCGATTACTTGTTTCGGGTGAAGCTATCAGTCTAATCAGAAATTATGGCGAGACTTTGCTAGCCTCCTCAGAAGCTGGTGTGGGTCGTGTGCTAGGAATTGCTGATGAGAATACAATAAGAGATAGCACAATTAGCAATGCAAATAATCGCTTACTAGCCATTAACATGGTCTCTTGGCTGGCCTTTCGCTACCCTCATGACGTGCTTGTCCAACTTGATTCGCCAAGTTATGCAAATCCTGGAGAAGTGATTCCTCTCAATATGACAGTATGGAATCGAGGCACTGAAAATGAAACGGCACTTACCCTTCAATTATTTATCAATGATTCCTTAACTGCTACTTTTCCAATCTCGGAATTAAACGCCGGATTATTCGTTAAAATAAATACGACTTGGGTAACAACTATTCTCGGAAATTATAACATAACAGCTTATGTTATCCCCGTTCCATCCGAAAATGTCACTCGAAATAATAGGGACACCAGAATATTACTAATTCGAGAAATTCATGCCCACGTATTATACGACATGACCCATGAAAACCAATTCCCTTCAAACTTCACAATCTTGTTTGAAGAACTCTTTGCTATCGGAATTGCTATCGATATCTTATATTCAGGACCGATTGATATATCGATTCTAAGTGGTTATGACGGATTCATTAGTGTTACACCAATGCTCCCGTACACACCGTCTGAACTTTATGCTATTCAAACATATGTTGATACTGGCGGTGGTCTTCTAGTTGTTGGGGGCTGGTTTCCAATCATTTGCTCATCATTGACCTCTTTCGCTGGCATATCATTTGTATATGATTGGAATGGCAGCATAGTTGATGATATTACACCTCATACAATCACTCACGGTGTGGGTTCATTATATTTTGAATTCCTTGGAACAACTCTTGAAGTTACTTCGCCAGCAATAGATCTAGCACGAACTCCAACTGATTCCATTGTATTGGCAGCTTATGAAGCGGCTGGAAGAGTTATCGGATTCGCCTCCGTTTTAGCGTTAACTGACTACACAGTGGAGACAATGGATAATTTACGATTGGGTGTAAACATGGTTGAATGGATTATTGATGAGAATCTGGCACCCACAACACCCACATTGCATGCTATTGATAAAACCATTACACAACCAGAGTTCACCTCCACGTGGACCGAGTCAAGTGATTCAGATGGGTTTATCGTATCATATCAGCTACAATTAGCTGAAGATGATGTTTTTACGCAAATTCTCCAAATCCATACAACTCCTTATACAACACAGAATCTAACCGTGTCCAGCGATGGGACCTACTATCTCCGGGTGCGATCACAGGATAATGAGTACCGCTATAGTCTATGGAGTAATATCGTATCAGTAAATGTTGAACTTGAAAACCTTGCTCCCTCATCTCCCATCCTGGATATTGTTTACAACAATGATGGTTCTGTTACATTATCTTGGTCAAGTGCAAGCGACGCTGATGGATATGTAGCTGGTTATTTACTTCAACAATCACGGCAATCGAGTTTCTTAGTAGTAATTGGTAATTGGAATGTGAATGGAACAACGATTATCATTGCGAATTTACCTGCAGGCATGAATTACTTCCGTGTGGCTGCAATCGACAATGAAGGGGCCTTCAGTTCCTGGAGTAATTGTTGTGAAATGCTCATCCCGGGAATTCCAAGCGAAATAATTCTGATTGCAATCGCCATAGGGATAATTGCGGTTGTGTCATCAATTATTGTTCTCTGGCTTCGTAAGCGTTCTCAAATGAATGCGTGAGAAATTAGTCAAACGAAAATTAAGCTAGATTTTGACTAGAACATCGCAAATCTAGGGTTCACAAGACAAAATGCTCACTCTCTCGGTTGCTCACTGACTCGTTCTCAAATTTTTGTATTAGTTCTCTGCTAAAACGCCAGGCTTTTCCATGATATAAACAACGGTATCAATTGGTGCCTTGATAATGTTTGGTGTTCCCATATGAAAGTCTGTAAACGCTCCGAATAGGCTATTCCAATATTCAAGTGGTTTGAAGACATAGGCAAAGAACAGGAGCCACGCAACCATTTTCCGGTTACGAATCAATTCCACGATGACGAACCGACCCCCCGGTTTTAGAACCCGATTTACCTCATTGAGCGCTTTGATTTTCAACGCTTCTTCTTCGATTTCATGAAGAACCGACCCCATTGTAACTATGTCAAAAGACGCATCCTCAAAGGGTAATTCAGTAGCATCACCATGTTTGAACTCGGTTCGATCACCGACACCTTCTATACGGGCATTCTCAATGGGAATTTCGGACGAGCTCCAACTCACCCATTCAAAAAGATCTATTCCAATTACTTGTCCCGTTGTTAGGCGCTTCGCAATGCTAATTGCGACACGACCTGTTCCGCATCCTACGTCCAGCACCTTTTCATCGCCTCGAAGGGTTTTATCAAACTTGGTAACGGTACTCCACATCACTCCCTCATTATCTACATTGAACACAGATCTGGATAACCGGACATACGCTAGACCTAGCCACAATCCAATACCAGCCAGAGGAATCCCAATCCCGAGTAAAAACCACTGGAAGGGTGGAGGAAACTGAAATGACAAAACTGCTAGAATTGCTCCGCCTACGCCCAAGATGCCTAGGGCGGCGAAGGGCCTGATGAAAAAATAGCCATATTTTGGTTTCTCGTTATCGGTCATCTTTCACACATTTCGATTGTATATGCTGTTACTACAATAATCACTGTTTAGCGAAGCCTAGCATCAAGGGAACTAGCTCTTCTAATAATGGCTCCAATGTCGGACCTGTTGGATCCCGAGTTTCGTGATATAAAATATCTAATTGGTTTGCTACTGTTTGAGCCGCCCTTCGTGTCACCTTACGGCGTCCTCGGAGGCTTGCTTTATGGCCCACAAGCGCGATGGGCACATCCCCATTAATATCTTTGATCAAATCATGCCACGATGGAATTGGCTCTAAAGCTTGCTTTTTTTGGACGCTGTATGCTAAAATAGTTCCATGGGCTCCCCGATAATGAGTGAGAAAATATGGGATATGTGGTGGCAGAACATTCCAGGCTAAAACCCTAACCCGATTTTCTGTATTTTCATAATCGCGAAAAGATAAGCTAAGACCAAGGGTTGCTCGGTAATCTGTAGGGCTGATTTCGAATTGTGATCGTTCAAGTAGATTCGTAAGGTCGAGGTCTTTATCGGCTACTATTAAGAGCTTGAGTCCAAATTCTTGACGAGATAAATCACCCATTAATGCGGTTTGAGAAGTAATAGTGTAACCACCAGGAAGCAGTTGCTTATCCTTGAGCCAGGCATGAAATTGAGTCGCCATTTCAGCTTCTTTCTGTTTAACAGGATCCTGAGAATCTCTCACTGCTATTTGGGGATCAGGAGTTTCTTCAGATTCATCCACTATCCGGAGTTTCATATCGAACCGTGTAAGCCTGGATTGACAATGCGGACAT
This sequence comes from archaeon, assembly GCA_016550405.1. The sequence continues at coordinate 11,859 of JABXGX010000253.1, forward strand.
TGACCTTGTTCGTCTGGTTCAACGGATTTTCCACAATACCAGCATTCTTCCGGAATAATCTCTTACCTCAACCTTTCACTTGTTTGGGGTCTTTTTCTCTGTTGCGCATTGGGATAATTTGTCAAGCTCTTTATAGGTTCGCTGCTGAATCGGACTCTTTCCTTTGGATAATACTTCCTGGATTTCAAAGGCAACCGTTGAAGAAATTCCCAGTTGTTCTGCCAATGTACCTCGTTGAATGAGATCGATTAATTCGGTATCAGTTTTTTCAATTTGGATGGACGCTTCAAGAAACGGTTGCCAGGTTCTCCGTGGTTTTCCAAGAACCATGGATTGGTAAAACACTAAATCAAGAAGCGCGTTAATTACCTTGATGTTACTCGAACATTCATCCGGCATCTTATGCCGTACTGATCGATCCGAAATTCCAACCTTCTTACAAATTTGTCGTCCTTGAATCATCACATTGACCGGGAGTAGGTCTCTGATTGGATGACCGTAGGTATGGTTGTTCGCATAGATTTGTTGAAGTAAATCATAGGATCGAGGAACTTGTCGTCGAACAACATTGAAGAAATAGTCTTTCTGTCGTCCAGGTTTGAGGGTCATCCCAGAAAATAGGATGAAATCGGCCTTAGCATTCTTCGCATCGTTCGCTAATCCTTCCATATTCTCAATGGTATCTCCAATTGTTGGAATGCACGGATAGGCATAAACGCCTCCGAATAATCCCGCGTTCCGAATTTCTTTCAGTGCCGCAAATCTTTCCCAGGTTGCAGAGGACTTAGGTTCAAAAATTGCTTTTATCTCCTCATCATGCAACGTGATACTGAAACAGACGTTGACAAAGGCTTCGTTATGCATCTCCTTCAGCAAATCTAGATCCTGCAGAACCGCGGCTGATTTTGTCAAGATGAAAACCGGTAAGTGAAAATCATAAAGTGTTTCCAGTACCTGACGAGTGATTTGATACTCCTGTTCAGCTTGTTGATACGCGTCAGACACCCCTCCAGAAATTCCCACGATGATTTTCCGCGGGCCTTCATCGATTAATCGCGTTGCATCCTTATCATCGAGGAACCGGACGAGCGTGTCTGATTTCAAACGGCTTTTAGAACGAAACTTTGCTCGTTCCAATTCTTTTCGAAGAATCTGCGGGGCATTTTCTTTGATCCGAATATGGGTGTAGAAGTTGTCGATGCGATAATATTGACAGTTCCCATCGCAGTATACACATCCATGTTCACACCCTCGGTAGGAGTTCATGTGCCGGTGGCTGTGGAACCATGGGTCACCATAATGTAATCTGGACAACAGGGTTTTAGCCTGAATCCTCTCGTATCGCATCGATTTTCAGGATTAGAATGGTAAGTAGCAACATTAACTTTGTTATCTAACAGCTGCGGGTCAGGTGTGGTGAAGTC
>JABXGX010000254.1 GCA_016550405.1 archaeon
ACGATCACTAGAAAGATAAGACCGATCCACTGATTTCGATTTAATTCCATGGTTATCTCTCCTAATGAGATGTTAGAAACGAGAATTCGGGATTCCTTTTTATATATTAGACTATTGTATTTGTGTTAAATTGAATAAATAGATAATTTGCCATGCTCTACCATATTCTAGTTTTTATCGTCTTTTCCCGCTTATCTAGGTTAGAGTCGAATTTCGAGTTGACACCCTTCATCTCCATGCGATCTACAGCTCACGCGTTCGACACTTCGAATTGGTTGTCCGCACATTATTGTAAAAAGTGTCGGGTAGTAGCTATTGTGAAAGTGGCACATTAACCCTTCATATTTGAAACTAACTTCTTGGAATAAGCAATTATAGGTACGGATTACAAGTGTCTTATCCTGAAGATGAACACTAGCATTGTAGCCAAGCTGATTTAGGGATTCGCCAAGTTTTTTTCGAAAGGTAGCAGTGCTCATGGGAACTCGGTGACTTTGACGCCATACTTGTGCAGTATCTTTCGCCGCTTGTTTTCCCATGTCTTGGAATAGCTCAATTGTGGCTTCCCTTCCCAATTTTCTTAAAAAAGTAGAAATCAGCATATCCGCAAGTTGCCAATATCGACGGGGAGGTGTTGTGATGATTAACGCTTTTTGGAGACAGTATCGTTGGGCTGGTCTTCCTCGGGAACGGGGCGCATCTATGTCGATTTGGCTTTCAGCAATAACTTTCAAGGCGAGAAGATCAACGAGAGTGTATCGGATAGCTGATTCACTGAGATTTGTTCCCTTGGCAATATCGCTAATTGTAGAATTTGGATGAGTGGAGATGAATTCGATAATCCGAGTAGCCGCTCGCTGACTATGTATAGGAATTCGTGAGAGTGTTTCATTATCTATAATTAATTGGTTTGTCATTATTGATTCCCTCTGTGCTTCTTTAGAAGGTTGCACCCAGTGAAGTTAGCATTCTCGAATCTAGCCATATTGAAATGCGGCTCCGAAGGTTCCTCGTGGGTAATTCCATTCGATAACACGTTTAGGGCAGAGAATTTTGCAGGTTCCACATTCAATACAGTCTTCGTATTGGAATTGGAATTTGCCTCCTTCGATTTCAAAACACCCTGCGGGGCAACCAGCGATGCAAGGTTTATTTTTACAACCTTCACATTCTTCAGTTTGCACAATGATATGTGGTTCTTTGTCGATGTTATAGCGAATAAGCCCAAGTTTTTCTGCGAGTTTCATAATCCTCTCACCACTTGTAGTCCATCCCGAATAAGTGATGGAATTGTTACGTTTCCTAGAACATGCCGAATTAGGTGCTGAACGAGTTTCTGTCGAGGCACACCACGTGAAGTAAATAGTTCGCGTGCGAACGCATTTACTAGATTAGGATACGTTGTGTGCACACGTGGATTGTTGAACAGGTATCGGGCCCGTTTGAAGGTTTTCATGTCTTTAAGAACAAAGCTGTCTTGGAGTGATTTTTCGTAGTACTTTAAGCTTCGCTTAGTGAAGTCGCCCGATTTAGACGCAGCTATTACTGTTTCAGCAGCAGCTATGCCAGATGCAATAGCGAAGTTCATTCCTTCAAGAGCATAACCAATATTAAAGGCAAGACCTGCTGCGTCGCCTATGACTAAAAGACCATCCGTGTAGAGCTTTGTGATGCCTGAAAAGCCTCCTTCGGGGACTAGATGAGCGGAATACTCTTTGAGGTCTCCGTTGCGAATTAAACGTTGGATGAACGGATAGGATTTGTAGTGCTCTATAAGGTCAGGTGCTGTTTCGCTGGTTACTTCGAATGCGGGAAGGAAGATAACAAGACCTAATGAAAGGGTGTCATGGTTTGTATAAAGAAAACCACCACCCGGATAGCCTTTGGTACACCCGATGAAATGGTATGCTGCGCCCTCATTGCCGATAAGATTGAACCGTTCTTCAATGACATCCCGTGGAAGCGCATAGACTTCTTTGATACCCAGCCCCATTTGTTCGGGTGTGTGGTCTTTTCGAAGGTTGGCTTTCTTCGCTAATTGCGAGTTGACTCCGTCTGCTGCAATCACCACATTCGCAAAGACTTCATCTGTCCCTGCTTTTACTCCGATAATTTGATTATTTTCCCAAAGTAAATCGTCTACTCGAATGCCGGGGGCAAGGAGAGCTCCTGCTTTTTCGGCTTCCTTGGCAAACCATTGATCGAACTTATAGCGGTTCACCGAATAACCATCATTTGGAAAGGGGGTACGTTTTCCTGATGAGAAGTCTAAGGTGAACGCAGAACCATTGGAGAGTAACGAAAGTCTGTGAGTTGTTATTCGTCGTTCAACAGGAGCTTGTTCCCAGTATTTCGGAATCAAGTTATGGAGCACTTGCCCATATAGAACCCCGCCTGAAACATTCTTTTCACCGGGAGTTTTTGCTCGTTCAACTAGCATAACCTGTAATCCGGCTTTTGCTAGTGTATAGGCTGCGGCATTTCCAGCAGGACCAGCACCAACAACAATTGCACTAAGTGAGTCCATATTCTTCGCCTTTAATTTTTTTGACTTCTTTACAAATAAGTGCATAAAAAATGACTATATTATAACAATTATCAACTTCTTTACTGAGATTTCATAAAAATGTTAATAGACAAGTACGAGAGAACATAGGCGTTTCTACAGCTATTTATGCGCTGAACGGAGAATTGTAAATGTGATTAGATGACCGTTGAACAATTCGATTCTAATTACAGGGATGAAGCTGCAAAAATGCGAACGTTACTAGCAGCTCTTCGAACACTTGAAGCTATTCGAAGAAGCAAGCTAGCCGTGCTACGAACCGGCATTAGTGTATTGGCGATTTCCCTAACGATTATAACTGTTCTTATATCCACCTCTTCATTTTGGGATCCTGCAACAGTACTTGTCTTATTATGGTTCGTCGCAATCCTCCTTACAACCCTCTTGATTATTGGAACTTTTCTATTTTGGCGCGGATTACGAGGAATGCGTGAAATTGACCGAAAACGATACAAGCTAGCCTTGGAAGTTGAAACTCTAGATCACACCTATAAAGGAATCTTTCAAGAGCACTAGGCACGAATCAATAAAGTGAATTATATTGAATTGGCCCTGAAGGCAAGAAATGGAGTCAATAGTTCATCTTTTGTTATTGAGCCATGACTGCTAAACAGCCCTGGCCAAGGAAGAAGCCCCACAGATTCCGTGGTAAAGTCTTCTCGTTCCACGCGAAGACTCACCCCGTTCCGTCCAATAAGGAGAAGGTCACCAAGTCTTTGAATAACCTTTCGGGTTACAGGTTTTGGAAGTAATTTACTTTGATCGAGTTCCTTAGGATTAAGTAGAATGCCCTTATCTTGAATTCGCTCTTGAAGCCACTTAGCTAGTTGACGACGTTTAGACGCAGAACGACAGTAAAAATGAGTGACTCGACCAGAATGGCCAGGCGGAATCTTGATTGTTCCTCGAATATCATCAAGTTCTTCGTAGGATATGGTGATCGAGCGTCCTTCTTGAAGAGGGTTTTGTCCGTGGTCACTACAAAGAATAATCGTCGTTGTCTTTGCTACAGAGCTTGGAAGTTGTTCAGTGAAGGCACGAAGTTGTTGATAGAAAGCATTACACCCCGTTTTATACTCAGTTGAGTAAGCTCCATATTTGTGAGCAAGTGTATCGATGAGTGGGAAGTATAGAGTTGTAAAAAGAGGGGAGGAGGGGTATTCATTAAGGACACGGTTTACCATTCCAAAGGCATCAATGAACCCATTATAGGTGAAGATATTCTCTTTAAGGATATAGAACCGCCCGAGACCCGTACCCGGTATTTCCCGAGGAAGGCCTTCAGCTTGCATAAGTTCAGGATGGATTCTCGTTAACAGGTCTGGGATGCCTGGAGCCCAAAGTAAGGTCTTTACGTCAATTCCAGCGGCAGCAATAGCATCGCGCCAGCGTGTTTTGTCACCCGACATCTTCAGGGTATCAATGAGGGTGTTATATTCTCTAAAATAGATAACGTGCCCAAGAATGCCATGTTCACTTGGAGGGAGCCCGAAGTTAATACTGGTGATTGCCGAAGAAGTAATTGAAGGAAAGGTACTGCTAAGTGTTATACCATCCAAGTCTTCGAAGAAGCCTGAAAGCTTGGTTCCTTGGAAGTTTTGTAGTCCTAGACTGTCGACTATGCAGATTATGACGCGATCAGCATTTAATGCATTATTGGATTTAAGATGTTTTGCAACACTGGGAACACCAAAGAGGTCATCACGCGGAATTGGTGCTTTGATACAGCGGAGCGCAGTGGGTAACACCCTGTAAATGTTTTGCGTGTAATCGGGGACAAATAGGTCATCTGTATTGGTTAAATGCGCTAGATTTAGAGACAATGTAAATCCTCATCGAAAATGTGTAATGTTGTGAAGCAACAGTCTTGTGTGATTTAAATCTGTACTAAAACGCGAAATCTTAGAGATTAGCGGAAAAATGGGTATCAGCGCTTTTCGGGAGCAGGGGACGAAAGACTCTTTATTAGTTTGAGTATAAGTGTTTAGAATAGGAGTAAACGGCACAGGGGACTACTAATCGTGATAAAAGGATTCGCAGTCTTTCGCATGGACCCTAAAATTGGACCCCAATACATGTATCAGAGTGATACAATCGAGACTATTTCACACCAAGAGGTCCTAGCGATTTTTGCGACACACAATTTATTCCGCGAAGGCTTTCGAGGTGTTCATGTCAGCAATCGAACCTGGGCAACCTATGTCTTCCCTCCGTGGATTATTGCTCTACTTTTAGGACCTGATGAACCTATCGGACCCCTTCGAGAACCCATGAAGAAAATCATGGGAACCAACAAATTAGATGAGGAGCCAAAACCGGAGGATTGGAAGAATTTGTACCATGAGCTGCTGGTTGAGATTCAAAGCTCACCGGTTGCGGACTTTCTCACCTCAAAGAAGACCACGAATTTTCTTAAGGAACTGATTGAACTCGATATTCAGTATTTTGATCCACACTTCAACTTTGAGATTGGTGCAACTTATCCCGCGGCTGACCATCTCACAGGACTCCATAGTTATGATACACGATTATTCTTGGAGAAACTTACCTTGGCAGGAATCTTTACCAGTGAACCCGTGATAGGCGTTACACATTGTCCCATCTGTCTGGGATTCAAAGTAGTGAGTCGGTTAGCCTGCCCCAAATGTAGTGTGACGGCATTAGATGTGGTTCGGTTTCCCGCTTCAAAGGATTCCGACACAAAATCGTCAGGCGCCTCAGGCAAACCTATGGAACTTTTCTATTCATGCCTTACCTGCCAACACACTACCAGCGAACCAGTTGTCACTCTGTTATGCACTGAATGCGGATCACAATTTCAACCCGATGAAGCAGCATACCGGAATATGGATCGCCTCGTTCTGAATCGACCTATTGCCGAGTCACTAATCAAGAAGGTTGAAGAGTCGGACTCAGAATAGGACAAAACAAAGAACTATATCTTATCCCAAGGTTTTCCAGATTTTTCATACGAGGAGTAGATTTTCTTGGCAAGTGATTCAAAAACATCACTTACATGAAAATCGTCTTTCGCACTGCTTTCAATAAATTCCATTTTCAACTGCTTCGCAGTACTTATGCCATCCTCTTCTGAAATTGCGCGTTGATCTTTCAAATCAGCTTTACAACCTACGAGCACTAACGGGATTCCTTCACACCGTTGATAGACTTGCTGGATCCAATGGTCAACTCGGTCAAAGGACTGTTGATCTGTAACATCGTAGGCAACAATTGCGCCAGCAGCACCTTCGAAGTATAAGCCCCGGATGAAATCAAAGCGTTCTTGTCCTCCTGTGTCGTAGATAACTAATTTGATGTTTGTGTCATCCCTCAATTTGATTTGCTTGGTAAAGAAGTCGACACCTAAGGTGAAGAGGTAACTTTCATCAAATTGACCCGTTGTGTAACGGCGTGCAAGGGAGGTTTTACCGACCCCGGCATCGCCAACAACTATGACTTTGTAGACAACTTCGGCGAGTTCTTCCATTCAATGTTCACCCGCGGGATTCCTATTTTACCACTTTACCGACGTGCCTTTAAGTGCTTTGTGTTAAAAACTGAGTGTAGGTTGAAGTTTAGGGTATCTACAACAATCTGAGCTTATCTTCGAGGTCAGAGTGTGTTTTCTTATTGGAAGCGAAAGCCATTTTGGGTGAAAGAATGAAGTAAGGGCGTCTACAACTGACTAGTTTGCGTAGGCGTTTATTATGCCCGAAAAGAATAACCAATTCAATTTACCAGTTGACCAATTACCCCGCCAATGGTATAATCTAGCCGCGGATTTACCTGAGCCATTGCCTCCGCCAAAGGACCCAGAGGAAGGCCAATCACGTTTAGAGATGCTCCCAAAATTCTTACTCAAATCAGTCTTGGAACAAGAAAATGCCACTGAACGATGGATTGACATTCCTGGAGGAATTCGAGAACTCTTTATTCAAGCTGGTCGTCCACGCCCCTTAATGCGTGCCTTGCGATTAGAAAAGGCTCTGAAATTACCAGACTCCATTCGCCTTTATTACAAGCGTGAAGACCTTTCACCAACAGGATCGCATAAGGTGAATACAGCTTTAGCCCAAACCTATTATGCAGCAAAGGAAGGATTTGAAGAAGTCACCACTGAGACGGGAGCGGGGCAATGGGGTTCGGCGCTCTCTTATGCGGCGTCACTTAACGGCCTTAACTGCCGAGTCTTTTGGGTACGGGCGGCATATCGCTGGAAACCAGGACGACGAACCCTCATGAACCTCTTTGGGGCAGATGTCTTCGCCTCACCGAGCAAAGAGACGGAGTTTGGTCAAAAACTCCTCAGAGACAACCCTCAACATGTTGGGAGTCTTGGAATAGCAATTAGCGAAGGAATTGAAGACGCTCTCAATCGTGATGGCAGCATCTATTGCCTGGGCAGTGTGCTTAGCCACGTTTTACTGCACCAGACTGTGATTGGTCTTGAAACCATTGAGCAGTTTAAAATTGCTGAAGATAATCCAACCCTCCTCGTGGGGTGTTTCGGAGGCGGGAGTAACTTTGGTGGTTTTAGCTTACCTTTTATTGGTGAAGTCTTACAGGGTAAACGCGAATGTGGCTTCTTAGCCGCACAAAGTGAAGCTGCTCCGAACCTCGTGAAGGGTGAATATATCTATGATCATGGAGATCACGCTGGACTTACTCCGTTGCTGAAAATGTATTCGCTTGGTCATGATGTTGAATTGCCACAAATTTGGGCGGAAGGGATTCGCTATTCCGCCGCAGCACCAATCATGAGTGCAGTACGAAAACTTGGTTTACTTGATGCAGTAGCATACCCGGTTGATGAAGTTCATGTCTATTCCCAAGCTCGCCGGTTCATACAAACGGAAGGGTTCATACCAGCACCAGAATCTTCCTATGGCGTCTGTGCTGCAATCGATAAAGCTCTTGAATACAAGGAGAAGAAAAAAGATGCTGTGATAGCGTTTAACGTATCAGGACATGGCTTCTTAGATATGCAGGCATTCGCAAAACCACTTAAACTCGAATGAATCAAAAGGTAACTATCGCATTCAAAATTCAGTTCAGGAACTGGATTCGGTCTTTTCCAGTTCTTGGATGAATTCTTTAATGCTAATCCCATACTGTTCAATTTGTTCGCCCATATATCGTGCACGTTGAGGAAGATCGATGAGTTGTTCACCCATTTCCCTTAAATCAAGCGAATTCAACATGTTAATACGATCAAATAGCGGATGGCTTCGCTTGCGTAGTGTTTGCACCATATCATCCATCCGCGCCTGGACATCTAGCATGATTGCCGAAGCTTCTTTAGCTGATGTCTTTTGACCCTGAAACTCACCATAAGGAAATAGGAGCCGCCATGCTACATTTCGGCTTTTTGGTCGCGTGATTTCATCTAATTTCTCAAGTGTCTTATTTAGTAGATTTATGATGTGGCGTAGTTGCTTCAGGATTAACTCATAGCCCAATGTTGATACACAACCAATGCTACGTTGTCAGTGGTTAGGATTTAGCCTTTTCCTTTAATTTAGAGGCAGGATCAAAGTCTAAGTGAAGTGGAGGTCGCGGGAACCAACATGCCACCCAGTGACCTGGTTCAAGTTCTTCTAGAAGGGGTTCATCTTGGCGACATTTCTTTTGGGCAAATTCACATCGTGGCGCAAACAAGCACCCAGGAGGAGTATTAATCGGACTTCCAGGTTCTCCAGGGAGCACTTTTCGTTTTCGCTGACTGGTGGGGTCAGGGGAAGGCACCGCGGAAATGAGTGCTTGGCTATAAGGGTGAACTGACCCGCGAATGACTTGATCAATGCTTCCCTTTTCCATGATTTTACCTAGATACATGATTGCGATCTTATCTCCGATATAACTGGCGACGGAGAGGTCATGGGTAACATAGATATACGCGATATGGAATTCGCGTCGGATTTTTTCAAGTAGATTTAGAATTTCAGACCGAATAGAAACATCGAGCATGGAGACTGGTTCGTCAGCAACAATGAATTCGGGGTTCACAACGATTGCGCGTGCAATGGCGACTCGTTGACGTTGTCCGCCACTGAGTTCGTGAGGATAACGGAAGGTGAACTCCTCGGCGGGAACAAGTTGAACAGCTTCAAGTGCTCGCACTACCCGTTGTTCTTCGTCTGCACCGTCTTCTGCTATTTTGTTCAACCGAAGTGGTTCTGCAATAGTATCATAAAGACTCAGCCTAGGATTCAGCGAGGAATAGGGATCCTGGAAAATCGTTTGCATCTTCGCTCTGAGTTTTCGAAGACGACGTCGACTGATTTTATTGAGGTCCTCTCCTTCAAAAATAACTGTACCATCAGTGGGTTCAATTAATCCGACCAGTAATTTCCCGGTAGTTGTTTTCCCACATCCGGATTCGCCTGCAAGGCAGTAGAGTTCCTCGGGAAAAACATCTAAATCAACTCCGTCAACAGCCTTAAGATATGTTTCTCCACCAATGAGTTGAGAGAAGAAGCCTGAACTGACTTGGAACCATTTTCGAAGTCCACGGCAAGAGATAACGGGTTCTTGTGCTTTAGCCATTATTTGACCTCCTGTTTACCTGGGGACCATTTGTCATCTTTGATTTTTCCGCTCGCGAGGTGACACGCGGCTTTGTGTCCCGGACTTACCTGTTGTAATAGGGGATCCTCTATTTTGCACAGGTCCTGGGCATACATACATCGAGGATGGAAGCGACACCCGGGAGGAGGGTCTAAGAGATTCGGAGGGGACCCAGGAATTGATGCGAGGGTTTGGTCACTGGATTTTTCGATTGAGGGAATAGAAGCAATTAATCCCTGAGCGTAGGGATGCCAAGGCTTTTGGAAGATTTCTAAAACTGAACCTGTTTCGACAATTTTACCTGCATACATGATAATGACATTATTGCAGGTTTCTGCAACTACAGAAAGGTCATGTGTAATCAGCATAAGAGTGATGCCTAATTCTTTGACCAGTTTCTTGAGTAATTGCATAATTTGTGCTTGAACAGTAACATCGAGGGCTGTTGTAGGTTCATCGGCTATGAGAAACTTTGGATCACAAGCTAAAGCCATGACAATCATCGCACGTTGTTTCATTCCGCCACTAAATTCAAAGGGATAATGGTCAACTCGGTCAGGATCCATACCCACTAGTCTGAAGAGGTCTTTGGTTTTTTCATGAGCAGCCTCTTTTCCGAGTTCTGGATCATGCTTCAGCATAGCTTCGGTTACTTGGTCGCTAACGCGGAGAATAGGATTGAGCGCATTCATTGCACCTTGGAAGACCATAGCGATTTGGGTCCAGCGAAAGTTCCGCATCTCCTCAGCATCTAAAGTAGCAATATCTACATCATTAAAATAGATGTGTCCACCAATGATCTCTCCTGGATCAGGTAACATGCGAAGAATGGCAAAAGCGACAGTACTTTTCCCACAGCCGGACTCGCCTACAAGCCCAACGGAATCACCTGCTTCAATTTTAAATGTGACATCTTCGACTGCTTTACAGTCTCCACGTTGCATACAATAGTATACTACAAGATTTTCTACGCGCAATGACATCGTGTTCTCACCTATAATTTCCTGAGTCGTGGATTGAGCGCTTTATCTACGGCATACCCTATAAAGATGAACCCCATAGAGAGCAGTGCAATACAAAGTCCAGGAGGCATGAAGAACCACCAAGCAGGTGGAATCTGTGTCAAGGCAGCTTGATTATAGGCAGCCTGTAACATTCGACCCCAAGATACAAGATTTTGGGGTGTCAATCCGAGAAAGCTTAGTCCAGCTTCGGAAAGTATCGCTCCAGAAACACCTGTAGCCAATTGAACGAAGACAATTGTCAACACATTCGGGAATACATGGCGAAAGACTAAGTAGACATCACCTGCACCGGCAGCTTTAGCTGCTTCTACATAGGCTTTTTCTTTTTCAACAAGTACTTGCGAACGAATTACTCGGGCAGGTCCAGGCCACGCGAATAAAGCAATTACAAAAACTGTGATTGGTAGACTTGGCCTCAGAATGGCAGATAAGATCATCATGACTGGTAATGTTGGCATGATGATAAAGAAATCCGTTACTCGCATTGCAGCCTCATCGACAGAGCCTCCAAAGTATCCAGCTGCGAGACCAAGGATTAGCCCAACTGCTACGCCAATAAATGTAGCGACAATGCCTATAAAGAGTGAAACTTGGGCCCCCCAGAATAGTTGTGCCATGACATCCTGCCCTCGATCAGTTGTGCCTAATGGCCCCCAAAAATCGCTATAACCCCAGAGCTGTATATCATCAGACCATAGATTCACTGTCCCAACCTGGTCTTTATTGACTTCACTCTGCTGGAATTCCATAAAAACACGAATGGTAATTTCCTGATTTGGTTGTAATGCCCTAGTCATTACTTGACTAGTGAGAATGTTTGTAAATGTCTGCCAGTTTCGAGGATAGGCTGGTTGAAGCCGAAAGGTGTATTGGCCCGGCGTAATGATAGGATCATCAAGGTTTTCATTTCTAATTTGATAATAAATCAATACTGCATTATCTGTCAGATTCCCAGATATTTCGGCTTTGGATGTAAAATAAAGATAGGCCAATGCCGGAGGTATATGTTCCCAAGAAAAAGTAATGTCAGCATATATGCGTTGTCCGTTATATGTTTCATTATTTGAAGCATCTGTAAGCTGCAGAACTAATGATCGATTTGTACCTGATATGCTGCCAGTAAAATCGGTAGTATCGTAATACCAAGAAGCTTGCGGAGATGAGGCATTCACTGTCCAAGATGTATCAAAATCGAAGAATGGATCGGGAACAAAGTTTTGGCCAGGAGGATAATCGACCCGGTTTCCTAAATCACCTGGAGAGGTCCATGACATCCACTGGGGAGCAGCATAGTCTGGCCCCACCCGAACTAACACTCCTGGATATAATGGAAATAAGGTGGGGGCAAGTAAAGCCATGAAAAAAAACAAGATTACAACAAGAAGCCCAAAAAGACCTTGTTTCACTTCCCGATACCGCTTCCAAACACCTTGTGCACGTTCAAGCATTGAAAGCCGATGTTTGAGTTGTGTTCCACTCATACAGTGATCACCTAAAGGGATATCTTTTGCTTATGCTTTTTTCAGTATAGACAGTCCGAACCTGTTTAAAAGTTATATTAAGTTGACGGTAAGTGCACCAAATATATAGCTCCCATAACGACGAATGGAAAACACTATCAGCCCAGGCTACTGAAACTTAATCCAATTGAAATATTTTATATGAACACCATATTTTCAAAAATTACGAGATATTCTCCGGTTTAAGAAGAAACAGGGTCCATACGTGGTTGGAGAAGATATCTTTCGGTCAACCAGAGATATAGTAGGCTAATCAATGAAAAAGCAATAAGAATGAGACCAATCCAAATAACCACAATTCCACCGAAGCTTATGAAAGACAATAGTATTCCGGCAATAATTATGATAATGCCAATTACAATAAACCATTTCAATGTCGGTTTTGTTTCCATCAGTGAACGAAAACTCAATTGTTCAGGCATTATCTTTTTGCCCCACATTTTTTCTTATTGAATGTTCTAATCTATAGAACAGCGTAGCTATAATACCTCTTCAGTTAATTTTATTAGTATTAGCATTTCAGGTCTTTCTCAATCAGAAGTGAAGTGAGAATTATGGGACTACGTAGCTATCTAATCAAGCGTATCATTATTGCCATAGTCCTTTTTATTGCGGTCATCATATTCAACTTCTTTCTTTTCCGATTGCCTGTTTTTATCTTCGGAATTGATCCCGCATACCTCTATATTACTCCGGGTATGGACCCAAGAGCCATTGAAGGGATTCGTCGATTATACCAACTTCCGCCAGCTAATGCGACTTGGTATGATTGGTTTCTCCATTTCGTGTCATATATGCGAAATATGTTTACTCTTCAGTTTGGTATTAGTTTCAGCTCCGGAAGACCTGTTGCCGCTGACATAATGGAACGCCTTCCTAACACACTACTTCTAATGGGTACTTCCACACTCTTTGCTGTAATACTAGGTGTAGTAATAGGGATTATTGCAGCAAGTCGGCATGGTGGAGCTTTAGACACAGGACTAATTACATTTAGTTTGACCATGTATAGCCTACCCGTATTTTGGTTAGGCATGTCTTTTCTACTAGCCTTCTCTGTTCTTCCACAAATTTATCTTGGATTCCCCTTATTCCCACTTGGACATACAACAAGTCCCCCTGGCTCAATTCCCAATGACCCGATATCCTATTCTCTTGACGTGGCGTGGCATCTAGTACTACCTGCATTGACCTTGACATTAGCATTTTTTGGAGGATACATGCTGCTTATGCGCAATACATTAGTTGACGTATTGACAGAAGACTATATTCTAACAGCTCGTGCAAAAGGTCTAGAAGAACGCACCGTTCTATACAAGCACGGAGTACGTAACGCGTTTCTACCCCTAATCTCTCTAATCGCGATTAACTTCGCATTTATCATAAGTGGAGCAATTCTCACTGAAACCGTGTTCATATGGCTGGGGATGGGCCGTCTACTATATGCGTCATTAACCGCAAATGATTGGCCAGTGGCACAAGGCATATTCTTCATGATAGCAGCTACAGTCATTATCGCTAATATCATCGCTGATATCCTTTACGGGGTTCTTGATCCACGAATAAAATATGGATGATCTAGCGTCAATAATTAATTGAGGACAAACAATGTCGTATTTAAAAAGACGCATTGTTTTTACCGGATATGCGATAGTCGGAGCTGTAGTTATAACTACTTCAATTCTTCACGCTTCCTATACAAACATCATCCCAGGTTTAAATCAACTTGCATTTATTTTACTCTTCATTCCATCGCTCTTCCTTGGAATTATATGCATTGAATTCAAGGACACAATGATTGCTATGCTAGCTACAATTATTATTTCCGTTTTTCTTATAGCTCTCGCACGATCAGCTCCAGTGTTTTTTGGGATTATTACTGAAACCGCCCCATTTTTCATAATCTCTCAATTTGCATTAACCCTTCCCCTATTCTTCCCTCTTGTGCTCATCTTTACCTTAGGCACTGTGGCAGGCTTACTCTTCAATGAATTTATAATAGAGCCACGAACTGAGGATTTGATATAACAAAGATGAAGAATTCCATGAAATACATGAATGTGATAAAGCAATGTCGAAAAAGCGCGAAGTAAAAGTTGTTTACCGTCGGTGGACCTTAATAATTCCAGTTCTCTTATTGATACTTGGAAGCATCCTGATGTTTGTTTTCTGGTCGATTAACACAATAATTTCACTCTTTGGAGGTATGTTAATCCTAATCGGACTACTTTCGTTTGGTCTTCTATTGGTCATGGTTATATCCCTTGAACTCAGCACGCGCAGCCTGCAACATAAAAGACCAATACCTCCGCCTCTAAGTGAGGACTTTAAAAAAGCAGAACGCGAAAAGGATGCTCACAAGCAAAAAGAATAATTCAACTTGACACCCTGCAATAATGGCGTATCAGAGCGTCTCTTGCCATTAGAAAAAAGGAAATTCATGGTGTACTCGCCTATACCATAGCGTATATATATCTCTTAATAGGATGAAAACTGACCTTTAGCGGCAGTGCTAAATCTGCATGGCCGCAAGGGCAATTAACGGAAGGAATGAATTCCGAATTGACAAATTTTAAAAAAATCTCTTTAGTGACTGCTATTGCACTAGTGGGCCTCTTCCTATCTCTTGCGTACCTTACTCCACAGAGTGCTTCTGTTAGCGCTTCGTGGACATATCCAAGTGGATACGATCCTCACGGTGGTTACGTTGATCGAATTACCTTCGTCGTGTATCCATCTGAGGATATAGCTCAAGCACTGCTTGCTCTTCAGGCTGGTA
>JABXGX010000255.1 GCA_016550405.1 archaeon
AATTAAACCAATTCTATATAATAATAAATCCAGAGATATAATGGTAAACTATTGACTCTATTTTATGGTTATTTAGCCAAAAATTATTGGCAAAACCCCATATTGTATTTAAGATGCTACCAATTGTAGAATAAGATCAAAAATAAATGTTAGCTATACGAGTAGAAACAGTAAAGTAAAAATAAATTGGAGATTTAGATGATCATAAGAAAAGAAACTACCTCAGACATTGAGGCAATCACCCAAATCACAATAGCTGCCTTCAGGACGCTCCCAATAAGCAATCACACTGAGCAATTCATAATCAAGGCATTACGCGCCGCAGGCGCACTTACTGTATCGCTTGTGGCAGAAATTGATGGGCGTGTTGTCGGTCATGTTGCTTTTTCACCTGTAGTAATCTCTGACGGCACAAAAGATTGGTACGGCCTGGGTCCAGTTTCTGTATTGCCAGAATATCAGAAGCAAGGCATCGGCAAATCGCTTATCAACGAAGGTTTGTCCTTGCTGAAACAATTAGGTGGCCAAGGTTGCGCTCTTGTTGGTGATCCGAACTATTATAAACGGTTCGGTTTCAAGAATTTTCCAGAACTCGTTCATGAGGGAGTTCCACAAGAAGTTTTTCTGGCCTTATCATTCAACGAAAAGGTTCCTCATGGAACTGTTATGTTTCATGAAGGGTTCTTGGCAAATAGCTAACAACCGCATCAACTCGGACTGGCAATTCCGCTGCGCTCCATTGCCACCCGGTTATGCAGAACGTTATGTGCAAAGAAATTCGCTTTAACCTGACTCTGATTCTTCTTCAGCAGCTTCTTCTTTCTCCTCCTTCTCTTCCTCAGCCACTTCTTCCTCTTCAGCTACTTCCTCTTCAATTACAGGCTCTTCGTAGACAGTCGGTGGTACAACCGTCACAATGGTCTGCTCAGGATCGACCAGTATCTTGGCCTTTTCTAAAGTAATATCCTTTACATGAACGGAGTCTCCGATATCAAGAACGGTAACATCTACATCGATACTTGGAGGAATATCTCCGGGAAGACATTCTACCTCGATCTCCCTAAGGACCTGTTCCAACACGCCACCCAACTCTACCCCATGCGCCTTACCCACCACATGGACCGGGATAGCGACGTGAATTGTTTCGTCCATAGCAACGGTGTATAGATCAACGTGCACCAATGTCCTCTTCATGGGGTCAATCTGTTTCTCTTTGAGGATGACGGTCTTGGTGAGAGGACCATCCTGTAACCCTTCAATGGTAAGATTGATCAGGGACCGTTCTCCCGCCCCGCTGCGCAAGGCCTTGGCGAGGTGTTGAGGATTGAGTATTACGGGAATTGCCTCTTCACGGTGTCCATAGACGACGGCGGGAATCAGCCCTTGACGGCGCAGCCTGCGCGCCGCTTCTTTGCCCTTTTCCGTTCTCAACTGGACTGCTAAAGATTGTTCTGCCATGTGTTACTCCTTGTTGATGTCATTCATACAAACAGAGAACTGACCGATTCACTATTATGGATTCTCTGTATTGCCTCACCGAAGAGCTTGGCCACAGAAAGGACCTTTATCTTCTCACACGTGCTTCCCTCGTGGTTGAGGGGTATCGTATCGGTTACGATAAGCTCTTCAATAGGTGAATCGTTAATTTTTTGGACGGCATTGCCCGAGAGCACAGGATGGGTACAGCAGGCGTAGATGGCCGTGGCCCCATGCTCTTTAAGAGCCTTCGCCGCCTCGGTGAGTGTCCCTGCTGTATCTACCATATCGTCGAGGATTATCGAGATCTTCCCCTTCACCTCACCGATAATGTGCATAACTTGGGCTACATTGGCCGCCTCCCGCCGCTTATCAATAATGGCCAGAGAAGCATCCAGTCTCTTGGCAAATGCCCTGGTCCGTTCCACCCCTCCAGCATCAGGGGATATAAGCACGAGATCATTCTTGAATTTTTTATGCA
>JABXGX010000256.1 GCA_016550405.1 archaeon
CATTTACATTGTATGTAGGAAACATCGTATTCCAACTACTTTGAAAGAGATTTCCAATAACAGTCGAATTAGTGCGAAGATTTTGGGTCGCTGTTATCGGTTTATTATGGAAGAATTTAATGTAAGACTCCCAGTTAGTTCGCCTAAAGATTTTGTTGCCCGGTTTGCTGAAGCTCTCGATTTGTCCTCACTAGTCGAAAGACGTGCCATTAAAATTCTTGAAGCGGCACGTAAGAAGTGTATTATTTCTGGGCGAGCTCCGACGGGGTTAGCTGCAGCTGGTCTTTACATTGCATCAATAATCGAAGGTGAACGACGAACACAACGAGAAATTGGAGAAGTAGCAAATGTTACCGAAGTCACCATCCGGAACAGGTACAAGGAATTAGTCAAAAACCTAAATCTCCAAGTATCAACACGCATTCAATTTGATAATGAAACGACTGAATCTTCAAATATTGACTCGCATTCATTTTGATGGTGTATTTATTTCTAGTTTTTTCCTAGGTTTTTCGAAGAACCGTTTTTCAGGTTAATTTGTTGTTTCTGCGAGTTCTTGACTCCAGTATGCCCGTATTTTACTTCATTTAACGGGATATGCCGTATCCTCTTGTTTAACACGTAGTTGTATTTATTACCTAGACTAACGCGTGGTAATTTGACTGTGTCTACATTTTAGCATAACTAACTTAACCGGAAAACGGTGATGTTTAGTGTTTCTTTTGCAGGTTTCACTAGGGATAAGTCAAATTCTGAGTTTGCTTGAGCAAACTTACGAGGTGAAATGAAACTCTGTTATATTCAGAGCCACAGGTTCTTGTATTGCTAAACAAAAGCACGTCGTCGCAGGGATTTGGTGTTTACAATGTATTTTTTTTATCGGGCTCGTATTCATCCTAAACGCCAAATGCTGGACCTTTCTGTTTCGGAACGGAAATATCAAATGAAGGTCTGAACGA
Organism: archaeon; assembly: GCA_016550405.1. Next base: position 960 of record JABXGX010000256.1, read on the forward strand.
TGTTTAAGACACGAAAGGATTTAGTGAAGGCCCCTACTGTCAGTTCAACAGGGGAGGAAGTGTTTGAATTAGTAGGATCTGATGAAAAGCTAGGAGGTTCGAGTCACCATAGTCTAGCTTACGTTGTGATTCCTCCTCATTGTTCCTCGGTTCATCATTTCCACAATACGAGTGAAGAAACATACTTTATCCTAAAGGGATAGGGCAAACTCATCATCAATGATACGGAGCACATTGTCAGACCTGGTGTTGCAGTCCTGATATCTCCAGGGGATCATCATCAGATCTTCACTGAAGGGCATGATGCCTTAGAGTTCATTGTCACTTGTGCTCCACCCTGGAATCAAGATGATAATATCCAAGTTAACAATGATTGATTTACCTTGCAGAGCTGTGTTAAGAGAACTTGTACTCAATTTCATAGGGCTTGAACTCGTTTTTACATGGTGGGCCAAGGCTGATTAGCGCTTGCTTTGAGGTGGGGGAGACTATCCAAGACCAACAGGTACCGAAAGTACCCTCTGGAGTCTTTTCATGGTAATGTAATTGATTGTCACATACTTTCATGATGTCAATTATTGATTGTTCTGTAATCGTTCCCTTTTTTTCTTGGAACCAATTGTGCAAGAACTGCTTACGTGTTTCAAACATCTGGAGTCTTTGGGGTGTCTCATTTGGGACTAATTTCTGCATTTCTGGAGATTCATAGGTGATGGAAACGAAATCAAATCCCTTCGCGGGATAGGTGACCAGGGTCTTCTGTCGGTGAGCTTCAACCTTTGCGATGGTTCCTTTCTTGTCAATGATGAGGTAGTTGATTCCCCAGACTTTGGGTATTTCCATGATGAATTCGACAGCTTGGTCAGTTGTTTTGAAATTATCAAGAATCCAGCGAGTAGCAATGTTCAGCATCACTCCTGGACCAGAATTCTCAAAGCTAGCCGTTGCACCTGAGATAGCAAGCCCCGCTTCATTGATTCCACCGTACCGGGAAAGGAGTGGCCAAAGGAAAGTAAACCCATAGCTGGCTAACTTTCCAGATGGATGAACAGTGCAGTTCGCTAGATACTGGGCTTCTTCTTCCATCCATTCGTGATTCCGTACGAATAGGGCTTTACCGGATTTTGTATGCTCTGCAACAATAGCAAAGACGAGACAGGAGGGTTTTAAACGGAAAGGAGTTAACTCGAATGCGACAAGAGCCTGGTAATCTACCTCGCATCCCTCTGCCATTCCACGTAATTCATCTAATAATCCAGGACAATATGTCTGGACTTCTTCTTCATAGGCTTTGGATCGTTCGAGATTTTGTTCCGAGAATTTCGGTGGAAACCCTTTAGTCTTTTCACTAACGAGAAGTCGACCGTTGTCTAATCCGATATCATAATATGTGCCCCTCAATTTGATGTGCCGCATAGACCTCTCTTGGTAACTGATTATTATAAGCATTTCAGAGTGTGCTCAAAGTGAATCATGATTGCTAGAATATATTATAGGTAAATATCATTGACACCTATACTCATCTAACGGAAAGAGATACTCTAGCTGCATTTTTAGAATCTGAAGGAAAACTAGTTCCCGAACAGAAGCTTCCACAAGAAATTCCCTACCCCGAATTATCAATTTGTCCACGATGTGAAATGCAGAATATCGAAGGAAGTCGTTTTTGTACCCGATGTGCTCCATGCTTGAACAGTTCATCAATAATCAGACTTAAATAGGATTTCTTGTTTAAGCTCATCCTTGAGGGATAGGTTCCTGGTAATTAGGAAATCTATCAGGAAGATATTCAGGAGTTGAAAAAAAAGTTGGTCAAAATGAAGTATATCGCCTATTGGGAGGCTGACATGGAAAAATTAGATGAGCTTGTGAAGAAAAATGCAGAACTTATAGCTATTTACGAAAAAGGTTCCGATAAGTATCCTAAGGTCAAATATGGCCCTTACAACATTATAAGCGAAAGTGGAAATCGAGGGTTTGTAATCCTTGATGTCGATGATCCCGAACAATTAGTTCGATGGAACCTTCATTACGCTGGCTTATCTGAGTGGACCTTCGTTCCGATTTATAGTACTGCAAAAACCACTGATGTTTATTTGAAAGAGATGAAGTAAATCCCCAAAAAACGAAACGCTTCTGGGCATTTAGGATCCTGCTATTATGAGCAGAAGTCCATCACCTACGATAATCAATGGCTCACAAACAATAAGATAGATAGCCTGTTCTTTGAGGAGCTTTTTGAAAGTTTGTTTAACGTAATTCGCTTCCTATGACAAATCTAACAACGACATCTAAGGCTACAATCATAGTGGATGTTAAAGTTAGCTTGCTATTTTTGAGATAACTTCCTTCCCAATGATTTTGATGGGTGTAATTTCATGGACATTGGGCATGTTAAAGATAACATGCTGGATTCCCATTTCTGCCAACTCGTGACATAATTCAACAACTTGAGTGGAGTTCATTGCTTCAGGGGCAAGTTTGATAGTACCAAGAACTGTACGTTCAATATCGTAAAAAGATCGTCCGACATTCTTACAATGGATCTTTAATATGTCGAGTTTTCTTGTCAAATGTTTTTTCCGGTTTTGATAACGTTCTCTAAGCCATGAGGCATATTCTTTCAAGGGAGTACCAAGTTGGAAGTTGACCGCATCTGCATACTTGGCAACTAATCGCAGCATTTTCTTTTCACCTTCGCATCCAACCAGAATTGGTGGGTGTGGTTGAGATAATGGTTGAGGATTGTTTATCGGTTCCTCAAGTTGGTAATATTTACCCTTGAACGGAGATTGTTCTCCTCTCCACATATGGTTGGTAATCTGGAGTGTTTCCTCGAGACGTTCGATACGCTCACGTACTGGAGGAAATGGAACCCCTAGACCTTTGGCTTCACGCTCGTACCATCCTGCACCTATTCCAAAATAGGCTCTTCCTTTCGAAAGAACGTCCAGTGTTGTAACCGTCTTGATTAGTATTCCTGGGTGACGATAGAAATTCCCAGTAACCATTAAACCAACCATGATTTTTTGCGTTACTGCTGCTAGGTACGACATAGTGCTATATCCTTCCAGCATTGGGGCTTCAGGGGGACCAAACCCCTGACCCACCTGAAAGAAATGGTCCATAACCCAGAGGCTAGAAAACCCTGCGTCTTCCGCGGTTTTCGCTATTTCAACCAGTTTTGCACCAATATTTCGTGGACTACCAGGCCAATGAAAATGATATACTTGTAAGCCAATTTTCATCTCAATTCCTCTCCATCTGCGAAGCAATCATTTTTAAATCACACTTTCCTTGAGCCACTCGTATGCGTGGCTAACTTGCGTATTATGTAATCTTTCTCAATGGTCTAATGACCGTCTTAGCGAACTCGTAAATTAGTTTGGTATCATTTAGTCCAAATGAAAAATAGTTGATGCCCGTATCTTCTCTAAGTTCCTTCAGTTTAGTTACAATCTGTGAACTTGATCCAAATAGGATTGTAGGGCAAGCCACCGCCTCTTCAACAGCTATATCATATTCTTTGGCTATCTTTTTGTAAGCTAACTCAGGTTCATCAGTTATCATAACTTCTGGTATATGCATTTGAAATTCCATGTTGTATAAGTCTCGACTATAATCTTTCGCAGCTGCCTTAGCCCACTCGATTTGGAGCATCACCCTGTCTTTTGTGTGTCTGCGAATGGCGTTAGTGAAATTTCCATCGGGGACAGACATGTTAATCCCTACTATGTCAGCATGCCGTCCAGCAACTGAAAGTACTTTTTTACCTCCACCCCCAACAATGATTTTAGGGTATTCACCTTCAGAGAGATTACCTGCTCTATCAATTTCGTTAATCTGGTAGTGTTTCCCATCAAAGCTTGTATTTTCTTGTGTCCACATTCCTCGAATTATCTTCAGTGCTTCTTCAAGGCGTTCGATCCTCTTGCTTGGACGGTTAAATTTGATACCAGCATTGTAATAGTCGCGTTTCTGCCATCCTGCGCCTATTCCAAATTCATAGCGTCCATTTGATAGGAGGTATAACGTAGCTGCTGCCTTAGCCAGAACTACAGGATGTCTATAATCTACATCAAATACAAGAGTTCCTATGTTAAGCTTCTCCGTTGTCACCGCAGCAGAGGCAAGCATTGCTATTGGATCGTAAGTCGCTTGATAGAAATGATCACACTGGAATAACGTATCGTAACCTAATTTCTCATATAGTTTCACACTCTTTACCCATTCATTCATAGAATGTGTCCAAAATCCAACGTAGGGCATTATACCAAATCTAAAGGGCCTTATTTTCAATTCTCCCTAATTTTATTATGCTTTTAGTTATCACGCTTCACAATTCGCGCGCACCAGCGCTTTTTATTAGAACCATTGCAAGTATTTCTCGAATTTCCGGCTTTTTGCCCTCATCCTCAGTAGGATGTGTAAGCGGAATACCGCCCATCCCGATTCTGGAAACCTTCAGACCAGTTCTACCCGACCTCACAGTTTTCATAACAATCCTTTCTCCTTTTGCAGTGTGGTTAATTGCATTTATAGTTCAGCTACAGTTGGAATGACTTCATTACCCAGAATTTCGAGTGGTTTGATCTCATGGACGTTCGGCATGTTAAAGATCACATGTTGGAAGCCCATCTCGGCCAGCTCCCCGCATAAATCGATGACATCATCCACGCTCATTTCGTCGGGAGCGATTCTTATGGTGCCTAGAACCGTCTTCTCGATTTCATCGTATGAGCGTCCTAACTGCTTACAGTTTTGCTTTAGTCTTTTGAGCCGGCTCGTTAGAAACTCCTTGCGTTCCTGATATCTCTCCCTCATCCAGTCTGCGAACTCACTCAGGGGTGAGCCAAACTGGAGGTTGCACGCGTCAGCGTACTTAGCTGTCAAGCGGATCATCTCTCTGCCTCCTTTCCACATCCCTATCAATATAGGTGGATGAGGTTCAGACAATGGCTGGGGACTGTTGATTGGATGTTCTAACTGAAAGCACTTACCCAAGAACGGCGAGGTGTCACCTCTCCAAATGTGTTTGAAGATCTTTAGGGTTTCCTCAAGACGCTCTATCCGCTCTCCAAGAGGTGGTCGGGGTACGCCCATACCCCTCATCTCCCCACCCACTTCTCCTCCTACCCCTATTCCTAGGTACGCCCTACCTTCAGAAAGAATGTCTAGACTGTTAATCATTTTCAGTAAGACACTTGGGTGACGACATATGTTGTTGGTTACAAGCACGCCGACCTTGACGCGCTTGGTAGCCGAAGCCAAATATGTGATTGCAGAGTAAGCTTCAAGTAACGGAGCGTCAATGGGGCCGAAGGCACCTCCAAGCTGGAAGAGGTGGTCCATGACCCAGAGGCTGGAAAACCCTGCGTCTTCCGCGGCTTTAGCTATCTCAACCAGTTTTGTACCGATATTTCCTGGACTATTAGGCCAATGAAAATGATATATCTGCAAACCAATTTTCAAGGTATTCCACTCGATCTTGAGCTGATTCGAATCTTGCCATTAGATGCAATCAAGAGATCACTTAATATTTCTTAGTCTAAGAGAATATAATATAATATTATGCTATTACTGTTTCGAATGGAGAGAAATATTGTTCCTAAAATGCGACTAGTCCAGTGAAACCCCGTAATATGTGGAGTAAGGTAAGTGTGCTGCACTGGTTATTCAATGTGGCTTTTTTTGTGAGAGGCTGAGTCTTTAAGCCGAGCAAAGCCTTCTTTAGACAAGTCATCAAGTCGCACATATGAAGCGGTTGGAATCTGCTCCGTCAACTGAATCCAACTTATTCTGCCTTCTCATAAAATTCGTATGTGCATAATTTTCGTCCTCTTCTTACACACATTGATGCTAACTGCTTGTGTTCGAGAAAATACCTTTTCATAGATTATTTTTTATTTCGCGCTCGTAAAACTCGATTTGTTCAGCGAGAGTATCCATAATGTTGAGCTGATAGGGACACTTCTCTTCGCATTCACCGCATCGATCACAAGTTTTTGCTTGCTCAATAAAATCAAGAAAAAACTTTCTGAACCCCTTTGCTCCCCACAGAATCCACATGCTCTCGATGTTCATCACCCAAGGAATATTAATACCCAGTGGGCAGGGTTTACAATATTCACACCACATACACAATTTCGAACCCTGTTTGGCACGAATATCTTCGATTCGTTGCCAGTCTTGCTTAGTGAGCTTCCAAGAGCCCTCAACCACCTCTACTATCTCTTCAATATTTTCGATCGTTTCAATACCCGGTAGTGGCACGACGTTGTTAAACTGCAAAAGGTATTTCATGGCTAAATCCGCTTCTGCCAGCTGGCCACCTGCGAAGGGTTTCATCGCCAAAAAACCTACATCGTGCTTATTCGTTAACGGCACCAATTGTTCTTCAGCATGATTCGTCACGAAATTGAAGGGAAACATAATCACCTCAAAAAAACCAGACGCCACCGCCTTCTGAGCTACGGCCATCGAATGGGTTGAGATGCCAATATGGAGAACCTTACCAGATTCTAGGGCTTCCCTCGCAACTGACAAGGCTCCATCTGGCTGTAATAACGTCTCATAGGCCTCAAAGGTACTCACATTTTGAAGCAACCACACGTCGATATAGTACGTGTTCAACTGCCTAAGGCTTATTTCTAATCCCTTCAACGCTTGTTTCTTTGAACTCCACCTAGTTTTAGTCACAATCACAATATCATCACGACGACCTGCAATTGCTTTGCCTATGCGAACCTCGCTATCGTCATAACCCGGTGAAGTGTCAATCAAATTTATCCCCAAATCCAGTGCTCGCGTAATAACTTTCACAGCCCTATTAAAAGGCGGACGAATAAGGGGAATGCCCCCCATCCCCACACGGGACACCATCAAACCCGTTTTGCCTAATCTCACTGTTTCCATTTATCACACTTCCAGACCCGTTTTGCTTAATGCTGCCATTTTCTTGTATTGAGTATTGGAAGAGTTGAAGCCAAATATTAGTCTTATCATATGTTAACGAATAACAATTATCGTAATTAGCTGAGTATTTGGGTATATTAAAGTTGTCAATGTAGAAGATTAATATCCATAGGTTACAAGAAGGACTTTTAAGTGACTTTTAAACCAAATTAGTTCAGCGTTAAGTTAAAAAAATGAGTGCGACCGACTATGCAGGGCAAAACGAAAAAGAAGAGAAAACCGAAGGAATACAAGGATTTCATCACATATGAGCCTGAACTAGTTATATTCTTAAAAAAAGACGAAATGGACCTAGCTGAAGAAAATCTCAAGATTATCAAGGCTCTTAGAGAGAAGATGATGACAGTAAAGGAACTCCACGACCTCTATTTCGATAATGCCAGTAAAACCCACAAATACACAATAAAGACTATTTACAAGTATTTAGAGAAGTTGGAAAAAGCGGGACTAATAACAGTTGCAGGGCACCGGATTACAGAGGGGGGCCGAATACCTGAAAGGGTATACAGTCGAACTGCAAAAGTGTTTTTACGCGAGTATGATGAGCTGGAATCACAATGGTGGGATACAGATGAAAGCAGAGCTTTTAGTGAAAAAGTCAAGATCGCAATAAGTGACTTACTACACTGTTCTGAGCCTGATGCAAACACATTCCACGACTTGTTCAAAGAATTACTAAAAAACGTGTACAAAACGGAACGTACCTTGCTGAAAAAAGCGAAGCAGAGTGAAAAATTGGCAAAACTTTTTAGCACCATCGAATTTGAAGAAATTTACAAGTTAACCATTTATATTGATATTTTCACGACTCTCGTGCAACACCCTGAATTACTAGTACAAATGCGGAAGGCATTTGACATAAAATAATTTCTACCCCAGTCATCAATTTGTATCAGTTTACACCTACTAATTCAAGTCAGCCAACAATTTGCATTGGACCTTTTCCAACTCGCAAGCTGCCTCCGCATCCCAAACTACTATGGGGCCTGCTCCTCTGACGGCTGTTCTTAAGATTTTGGCGACGCGGCGGCGGGTCCAGTATAAGATGGAAGCCAATAGCGGGCCTGTAGCACCTTCCCTTGGGGGGGGGGATCACAGTCTCTGGAATTCCTGCTTTCAGTTGTAGAGAATGTCGGACTATAACAATTTGTATATTTCTACCTATGTTTCCCTTTTATCTTGGTCAGTGTTTGAATGAGCAAACCAATCAAACCCAGCAAAAACGAATCCATATTTTTGAAAAATATCTTAGGAATCATTGTTTTTTAGGGCTCAAGCAAACAGGTCTTCATTGCTTATTTTTATTTAAAGTATCAAGATGGCAGCGATCTTCAGTATTTCGCTTGTGACGTTCCCCAGAATGTGTGGCAGCATGCCTAAGAAGATGTTTTTTTTCCACCATACTATGAGACCTAATACGAGTGTAAGTAAAGTGAGTTCAATAACTCGCCATGGCGTCCAGAAGTGATAAATGGCAAACAGGATTGCATTAAGGAACACGCCTTTCTTCTCTAACCGAGAAAGCCTAGGAAGTAAATATCCTCGGAAGTACGTTTCTTCGATTAAAGGACCTAGAACTCCATTTACAATAAGCGATAAGCTACCATTGATTAGTAAAACTGCCTTTGGATGTTCAAGAGAAAATGTTAGCACAAACCATTCAGGTAACCAAAAAAACAAGATGCCCCTCGCTTGAAGGCTGATTAATGACCCTAAGATCAAACTTACCAGTAAACCAGTTACTAGCATCGATGTAACAAACAAAAAGTATTGATTAAGAGAAAGGGGCTTGCGGTAAAATATCACTCCTTGGAGTTTGAATCCCCCTTTTCTCCTCTTGCCTTGGTATAATATAAGGCCCCCTTCGAAGATTACAAGGATTAACAGACCCGCTACTAAAAAGGCTGTGTTTGAAAGCAAACCTAGTGAGAGCATGAATGGAATCAGGACAATAAAAAGAAATGTTATAAGAACGCCTGGAAGGAGGTGTAACACAACCGATTTTGGAATAGAATGCTGAGGATATTCTTGTTGATTTTTGATGCAATTGATCTGCGTCACGGCTAGATCCCCCTTTTCTTAAAAGATTATTAGTTGTGAACTTCTTCTTCATCGAGGGGAACCAACTATTCTAGTCCTGGCTCGCTTTGAACCATGCGTTCGAATAACATTAGATTGTCAGCGATCATATCTCGGATAGGTAAGTGATAGGGGCACTTCTGTTCACATTCTCCAGCGCACTCAACACAATACTTTGCTCCATCCACTGCATCATTGACCCACTTCAAATTGACCAGCCGGTCAAGCGGTCAAAGCTTCAGAAGTGCAGGTAAGTTCACCAACTGCTGGATACGGACACCCTGTGGGCAGGGCATACAGTTGCCACACCGCCGACAGAGGAGTGTATCGAGTTCTGCGCTAAGGTTCGCTATTTGTTGGTTTTCCTGAAGGGTTAACTCCCATTCCCCTTTGACTATTTCCACGATCTCTTCGATTTCTTCATTTTTCTCAATACCTGGGACTGGCACCACATTATCGAATTGTAGCAGATATTTGATTGCCAAGTTGGCATCCTGTAACATGCCACCCGCGAAGGGCTTCATGGCGAGAAAGCCTACGTCATATTCACGCGCCAAAGGGACCAGGTCATCTGCAGGCTCTTGAGTTACGAAATTAAATGGGAACATAACCGTTTCAAAGTGACCAAATGTGATGGCTTTCCGTGCCACATCAGGGGAGTGGGTAGAGATACCGATGTGCTGGATCTTGCCAGCCTTTAAGGCTTCTTGGGCTATCTCCATAGCTCCCCCAGTGCTTAGTAATTGGTTGTAGGCCTCGAAAGTACTGACATTGTGAAACTGCCACAAGTCGATATAATCGGTGTTAAATTGCTGCAGGCTTTGCTCCAATAATCGCAAAGCCGATGCTTTATCCCGCCAACTAGTTTTCGTAGCAAGAACCAGCTCATCGCGTCGACCCGCAATCGCCTTACCCAATAGCTGCTCGCTGTGTCCCGCCCCATAATTTGCGGCGGTATCGAAGAAGTTGATTTCCTGATCTAGGGCCCACTGGATAGCACGAATCGACTCTGCATC
>JABXGX010000257.1 GCA_016550405.1 archaeon
CACGATGGGGAATGCGAAAAATCATCCTAGTCTTTGGAGTAATACGAACCATAGGTTTGATCGCACTGTTCTTGATTATACTCGTGCCCCTCTTACAACCATTAATCTGGATCGGTCTGGTATTCACTACCTTCTTTGCAGGTTATGGTGTCTTCCACATCCCCCTGCAATTTCTTGCAATCGATGAAGACGAAATACGGTATGGCTCACGGCGTGAAGGTATGTATATTGGCGTCATGGCCTTGCTCACTAGACCTGCCACAAGCCTTGGTCCTATAATTGCCACCTTTATCCTCGTCACATTTGGCTACATCCAAGGTGGAGGCCTCAGTCAGCCAGCATCCGCGTTTCTTGGAATCAAAATTCTCTGGTTACTCATTCCTTCAATCGTTGTCGCACTCAGTTTGATATTCATCTACTACTATCCACTTTACGGAAAACGCCTGCAAGAAATGCAAGACCAACTCGCCCAACTCCACGCCCAAAAACGCGCTGCACTCCATAAAACAAAGCACCCAGAATGAATTTTACAAATACGTCATATTCTAGTTAAAGAAACTATAAACTAAAACTCCTGAAGTCTATGACGTGAAGCAAATCATCTTTCACATCATTAGTAATACATAACATCTAAGTCTTCGAAGACAGAGAAAAAAAGCAAGTAACTGCAGGGAAAGTGATTTTCTCGAAATTGAAAAAAACACTAGATTAATGATGTTACAGATAACTCTTGACTAAACTAACAGCGAATGTGTATCAGTCTTTTTTGTAATAGGGTGATTTGGTTAAGAGCCATTGTCGTGCAATTGGTCGGAAGAAGTTAATCACGTGGCGTTTATATCCGAGAGTGTGACGAAACTCGTTGACGAAATGGTCATAGGTTCGCGTTTGAAACCGTAAAAGTTGTTGGGATTCAATCGTATCCAGCCAATCAGTGTGAAAGTATTCGTCTTCCGTACGGGGTTGGATGAAAGCCGTTTCAGGGATCATCCCAATACCAATGGCGTTGAGCATCTTCTCAACTAATTCCTGATAGAGCATTTGACAACGTTTCCCACCCCCAATGAGGAGGGTTTTTCCGATTGTATCCGCGGTGATTGCATTGGCTAAAGCCAACCCAACATCACGCGTGTGAACGAATTCCAGTCGTTGATCCAAAGGCACCTCAAACATCATAGGATCTAAATCAAGGCTTAAGCTAAAGGGAGTGACAACACCCAGACGTAATATCGTCCAAGGTAAGCGACTTCCCCTTAGAAGGGCTTCGCAGCGAATTTTATGTTCGGTATAATGGTCAGTGGGATAGATAGGGTCATTGGCTTTACGGGGTGGGGGAAGCTTCATGGGATGCCCATAAACCGCCACAGAGCTAGTGAAGAGGAATTTGGTTAAATGCGGTAAGGATTCTGCAATGCGAATCAACTGGTCAGTTCCTTCTAAATTCACTTGCCGTGCTAGCACAGGATTTTTTTCACTCAGTGGTGGAATAATCGCGGCTGTATGAATTATCGCGTCGACTCCCGTGGCTGCACCTCGCACTAGTTCCACATCTCTGATGTCGCCCCAGATAGTTTCAAAATTATTCTGGTGCGCATAGAGCTTCCAAATTTGGTGGTTTCGTTTAGTAGGCACATCGAAACAGCGTACTTTGTATTTCCGCTCTAGCAAGGCATGGAGAGTGCTTTCACCCACATTTCCAAATGCACCAGTCAGTAACACCTTCATTGCTTATTCTCCTAAACTGATTTTTTGAATCAACTGCACCAAGGTAGTGATTTCCTCCTCAGACAAAGATTGAAGGGAAGCGTTCGTCGCTGTCATGATATGGGACCATTGGGTTTGAATGGCTTCTCGTCCTTCTGAAGTCAATTGTAACGTGACGCGTCTTCTATCAACTTCTGAGTGGGAGCGGACCACATAGTTCTTGGCAACTAACCGGTCAACAATACCTGTCGCTGTACTAGGGGCTAATGAGAAGGTAGTGACAATATCTTTCATAGTACAAGTTTGTTGTTCGACTAAGAAGTCAAGGATGACGAAGTCTTCTAAATTGAAGCTGGCTTGATCCATTAGAAAAGACGGTTTGCTTAGTAGTCGGATTGCGTCAATCAATTGGTACACAAGCTGGTCTCGTGATTTCGCCAAATACATTCACCCCTGGTGATTTGATATGACATCTATGCCTGCAATCTAGCAAGCGTATAATGTTTCAAGATGAAAACGCCTTTTTAATTATTTCGTATCCGAAATATACTTGAACGAAATATTTTATTAACTCCAACCCCCTCAAAAACCCTCATTCGATCGCTATCAGATTCAATTTCAATGCCGTAAAGCAAATCTCATCGCGCCCATCATTAGTAATACATAACATCTAAATCTTCGAAATTAGGGGAAAAAGCGAATAATACCCAAGAAATCAATTTTCTCGAACTTTAAAACAGCAGAATTGATCTACTGAGTTTTATCAATCATACGGTGTGTGATTTAGCTACGTCCACTTCTCGGCATTAATTTGGAATAAGATATTTAGGTTTTACCAACTTATTTTGGAGGTAGCTGGTTGGCTGCGTGAAAATCGGAGTAAATATTCTAGCTGCCATTGGGAAAACTTCATTGGTGCAGTTGCAGCAAGTGGTTCCGAAGGGACATGCCCGTGTGCTTGTGAAGTTGGAGTGGGAAAACCCCACGGGGAGCATGAAAGATCGTATGGCACAAGCAATGATTGATAAAGCGGAACAAGATGGTCGGTTGAAACCGGGGGGAACGGTAGTTGAATATACAGGAGGAAGCACTGGCACATCGTTGGCATTTATTTGTGCCGCAAAAGGGTATCGCCTTCGGATAATCTCGTCGGATGCGTTTAGTCGCGATAAACTGGATCATATGCAAGCGTTAGGTGCGGAAGTAACCGTAATCCCAAGCCATGGACGAGGAATCACCAAGGAATTAATTGATGCAATGATTGAAAAGGCGCGCAAAATTAGTGAAACACCTGAGACCTACTGGACAAATCAACTACATAACCAAGACCAGATC
>JABXGX010000258.1 GCA_016550405.1 archaeon
AAAAGCATCGTAATGGGTGTTAAGCGCATCGAAGAATTTCTTGAACGCATCGGTGCAAAGGCTGATATCGATCCATTCTTTCCTCTTGAAGTGATTGACCGCTATGAACCTGGAAAACTTCACTTGAAGATTCCTTATGAGAAACTTAGTGAACCTGTGAAAATTGGTGAGAATGAAAAATTACTCTCCGATTTAGGTAAGTACTCTGTCGTTGACTGTGATGACAACACCTTAGGCAAATTCCGTGATGTCATTTTTGACGAGAAAGCACGTCCCTGGTTTATCGTAAAGGGTGGTTTCTTCGAAGAAAACTTTGAGAAACTAGGTATCAGGGCTGACATCGATCCACTCGTGCCGCCTGAATTTATCGACCAAATCACCGATAAGAAAATTATTCTCAAACACACCCGAATGACTCTAGTGACCACTGCAGAACGAGAGTGGCAAGAGCATAAACGCCAACTCGCACTTGAAGGACAACCGGCAACTTTTCAGCAACAATTTCTCTGGCTTCAACCGCAACCCGCAATCCGCTAAATAAGAGTACAGTATACAAATTCTATACTGCTAATGACAGATTATAAGTCGAGCTTAGTCAAGCTTAGTCAAGCTTTCTTGAAATTCAGTTGATACACGAACCAGTTACCGAACTCAGAATGGAGAGTGAATCCAGCTTCTGTTGCCCATCGCTTCGTCGTTTTCCGACGAGGATAGTCTGGATCTGGGGCAAGCTCACTTAAAGACACAAGCCCATCTGGCTTTAAGATACGATGAATTTCTTGTAATACTTTTACAGGTTGCGGTATTTCAGGAAGGCACGCAATAGCTATGACACGGTCAATGCTTTCATCCGCAAAAGAGAACGAATGGGCATTATCAATCTGAGGAATGATATTCAGGATCTTCTCCTGCGCCACCCGTTGTTTCAATCGTATTATTACCGACTTCGAAATATCCACAGCGTAAACCTTGCCATCAGGAAGAACTCGTTTAGCAAATTCCAAAGTATAACTCCCCTTCCCAGGACCAATCTCAACCACAACCATTCCTGGCTTTAGATAGACTTGGTCTGCAACTGTACTTGGTTTCTGGACCAATCGCCTACGCCAGGGGTTGTCAATTAGTCTTGTAAAACACGAGGGGATTGGAAATTTCCGATACCGGCGGACAACCCGGATAAGCAAACACGCAAAGAAGATAATGAGTAGGAAGCCAATCATCAGCCATTGCATGAAGATTAACCACTGCACTCTAATTTACTCCTTAATCATCGTAGAATCCAGCTTCTCGAACCATATCCTGAATCATCGTATGACCCATCCACGGAAACTTCGATTCCTGAAAACGCACAGAAACTATGGTTGATTTTACAAAATCAGCCTGCTTGAGAGTCTGTGCAATATGATTCGCTTCCTGCATGTTTTGGACAACAAAACTCAGAAAGACAATCGGTTCATCAGCAGAAATATATGGTAACCAAAACTGAGTGGGAAACCTCTCACGAACCCATTCAGCTACTTCTGTTACAGCCATTTTCTTTTCATCTACTAGCGTACGGACCATGATTTGATCATATCCACCCGCACTAAGATTCCAACGGACCGAGAACATAATCCCTTTATCCATGAGTTGTTGAATTGTTCGTCCTACCCGCCGTGCTGTCAGTCCTGTACGACTAGCCACATCACTAATAGACATCCGCGGGTCCTCCACTAGCCATCGGAGTACTTTGAGTTCTGTTTTTGAAAAAGTGCCTCCTTCTTCTTTTCCCCGAATTGGAAGCGCTTGAACTCCTCGATGATCTTTGGGTATTAACAATGGAAATAATTCCGTTCGTGTAACATGGTCTAATGTGCGAACAAATCTGCCTAGTTCGGCAAGGCCTTGAGATCCGATATATTGCGCAAAGAAATTGTATGCACCTCCCCCGCCGCTAGCGATGGACCCGACAACATGGACCATTGGATTACTGCCGAGATTCTTGATGAACTCATCAGTGTTTTCATAACCGTCAGTATATACTAGCGCATATAGAACCTCGGATTGTAGGTAATCTAGCGAAAGCATGGCTGAAAATTTATAGATTACTCCTGTGTCGATGAGTTTTGCGACTCGTTTCTTGACGGCATTCGCTGAAATTCCAAGAATTTGCGATAGATTTTGATATGAAACACGACAGTTCTCGTGCAGTTCCCAGAGCAGTTTCTTGTCCAATGGATCCATTATATACACCTTGAAAAAAGCAAGATATTGCAGTAACTTCTTACTTAAATGCTAGATGATTGTTATCAAGATAAACAAACTGAATCCAAGATGATGTCTACTGGAGGTTTTACATACGAATGTCTAAAAGCAAAGGAACAATGACTAAAGCCGAAATCGACCAATTCCTTATGTGTGCGCGTTTTGGTCGCCTTGGACTTTTAATCGATAATGAACCTTACGTTATACCTGTTGGATATGTTTATCATCAAGGCAAAATCGCAATCCATTCTTGCACAAAGGGTAAAAAGATCGAGGCGTTAGCAGCCAATCCACGTGTCTGTTTCGAAGTTGATGAATCTTTATCCGATGCGTCAATGTACAAAAGTGTCGTTATCCAAGGAACCAGTAAAATTCTGACAAAGGAACAAGAAATGATACCTTACCTGCAATTACATATCGATAAATATCGTGTTCCCGAAGGATTTGAAAGTTATATGAAAAAACCAGGAAGAAATCGCGATGAGGAACTGAAATCAGTACGCATCATATTAATTAGCCCCGATGAAATTTCTGGAAAGAAATTCATGCGCTCCCTATAGCAAAAATAGTTGAGGTGAAAAATTTGGTCAAAACAGTATTACTCTACATGGAGGATAGTTATCTCCAAGAAACCGCCACAACTGTACTCGAAGTGATTGATAACAAAGTCGTGTTAGCTGATACAATTTTTTATCCTGAGGGGGGTGGCCAACCCTCAGATACCGGAACCCTTGATTCACCAAAAGGTACAGCTACTGTCACTTTTGTCCAAAAACAGGGAAACCGAATCCTACATCATCTAGACGGTCCTATTCCAGATGTCGATGAAGAAGTCTATCTTCGTCTTGACTGGGATCGCCGATACGCCTTCATGCGTATGCATACCGCCCAACACATCGTTAGTCGAATCGTTTTTGACCAATTCCACGCCCATACTGCAGGAAACCAGATTCGGGAAACATATTCTCATATTGATTTTCACCCCGCAACCTTTCAATCATCAGATCTCCCAGAAATTGAGAGGGCAGCAAACGACATGATTCAACAAGACATCCCAGTAATTATCGACACTATTCCAAGAGATGAACTCCCCAAGCGCATGGGTCCAGATCGGTCAGACCTAAATAAACTCCCGATATCAGTTAAACAAGTACGCCTTGTTTGTGTGAAAGGGTATGATGAGTATCCTTGTGCAGGAACGCATGTAAAACGGACTGGAGAACTTAAAGGACTCCGAATTATAAAACGAAAGGCCAAGGGGAAAGGCACGATTCGCCTTACATACGAACTTAGTTAACTCCCCTAAAGCGTCTAGTTAGATGATCTGAACAAACTCACCTAAATCTTTGCGAATAGGTCGGTGTTTTTCAATCTGAACCTGCTTATCGGTTAAAAGTGTGGTAGCGGTTGCTGAATGCTTTCCAACAATAACGAGAGTTATCAGAGTCATTTCCCTAGGTATTCCGAGAAGACCTTTGACCTCATCATGTTTGTACCCTGCAATTGGATGTGCAACCAATCCCTTTTCGGTCGCACGGAGAATGATAAAGGCGGTTGCCATTCCCGTATCAAAAAGAAAATAATCGCGTCCAGGAAGGGTGCAATCCAGACTTTTTTCAGAATAAACAGCAATGATCATAGAAGCCGCCCGGGTCCACTCATTGTTACTAGACATGAACTCGAATATTTTGGTCAGTGTTTTTGCATCCCGCACAAAGACATACCGCCACGGTTGATAATTAAAGCACGATGGAGCAAGTTGTGCACTGGATGCAAGATCCCTGATAAGCTCATCTGTGATATCAATCGGTTCAAGAGCCCGGTAGGCACGACGAGTTTCAATAGCCTTTTTAATTTCCAAAAAAATCACCAAGTGAATTTTTTGGTTGCCAAAGAAGAAGGTTTCGGTTTTCATAGTAGATACCAATCGCTAGATTTAAACAATAAATCACGGTACAATTTGCAAACGTTATGGTTTAAATGGCTTAATTCCCCAATATACCCTGCTTACCCTCTGAGGTTATCCCATGGGTGGACTCTATCCTCCTGAGTTTGAATGTCAAGCTGAACTCAGTGATGGCTGCTGCATCCAGATTCGGCCCCTTAACTTCGATGAATATGACCGTTTAGACCAATTGTATCAACAGTCTTCAAACGAATCTTTACGAAAACGGTTTGGATGGACTGATGCACGTGAATGGCTTCGATCAATAAAAGGTTGCATTGATACAGGCAACCTCTGTCTTGTTGGCGAATACATGAATCAAATAGGGAACCCCGAAATCATCGGTGACTGTTGGTACTTCATCGATAAGAATTCAGGAACAGCAGAAGTTTCAATTTTAGTCCGCGACGATTTTCAGAACAAGACGCTCGGAACGAAAATGATGACGAAATTAGTTGAAATTGCACGTAGCGAGGGATTATACAGATTATTTGCGCTAGTTAACGTAACGAACACTCCGATGCTACGAATTGTTCAGGGATTGAAATTTAATTTCGTCCATGGAGCAGATGGAGTCAACCTCTACCGCCTGGACCTCTAAATTTTTCGTTTCCTCGATTCCCGAATTGTGTGAAAACTTCTTATAGCAAAAATGTATAGGCAACACTGAAACCCTTTGTGTGTGGGGATGACCGAAGCATGAGTAGCCTAAATGACGAAGCAGATGTTTCCTTAAAGGTCATAGCTGTTGGTGACGCTGCAGTTGGCAAAACCAGCATTGTTGGTCGCTATGTGACCGGTGCTTTCGAAGCATCCTATAAAGCTACGATCGGAACTGATGTGTTTCGGAAAATTGTAACGGTAGAAGGACGAAAGATTGGCCTACTCTGTTATGATACCGCAGGCCAAGAACGATTCCGTAACCTTGTAGAACGCTATTTTGTTGGTGCTATTGGCGCCCTCATGGTTTATGATGTCACTAATCGTGAAAGTTTCGATAATCTTCCCACTTGGTCAAGACAAGTTGACCGCCATGCAGGTGAAGCTCTGAAAATCGTAATCGGTAACAAAATTGATCTTGAAAAAGAACGCGTGGTATCCGAACAAGAGGGTATTGGAATGGGTCGTCAACTCGGTGCTGAATTCATGGAGACTAGTGCCAAAGATGGCGTAAATATTGAACCAATCTTCGAGCGAATCGCCCTTTATGCCATCGATCGAGTTCGGGGACGAATTACCTAGAACAATTTCAATCAGGCGGATGTAAAGGCGTTCCACACACTTCACAAAAGGCTTCAGGTTCTTCTAAGAATGCTCCACACTTCGGACAATATTGGACACGTCTACGACGGACACGTTGAGGTGTTGCTCGTACTCGAGTGGTATCTGGCTGTCTTTGCCTTCGACTTTTTGGTAAATCAGGTCGAGCTTGCCCAGTACGGTACCGATACATAGCGTGTTCCAGGACTGAGCTAAACTGGTTCTTTCGTCTTTCAAAGCCTTTTTTTGTCTCATACGGTTTAGATTGGACGACAACCAGCTCAAACCATTTTTCCTCTTTATCCTCTGCATCAATATCAGGAGAAACATGAATTATCACCCGGTCATTTTGGCTGTCAATATGGGCAATCTGGTCATACCGGATGTATTCCGTAATGGGTCCACCTCGAAATGAAATGAGACCACCTGTCAGGCCCTTTCGCTTGGCATAAAATGCAATTCCACGATTGGTAACAGCAATTTGCCCCACTTTGAGGACATGACCTCGAATTTCATCTCCGGTTTCCACAAAAATTTGAGAAGTATAGATTATCGTATCTTCACCAGGAACGAGTTTACTCACTTCCTTCCCAAGTTTCCCTTCAGGAATATACCAATCTCCAATGGGCATACAATCACCTATACGAATACAATCTGTTCTCCTTTAAAGTCGAGGGGAAAACAGAAATTTAAGATTGTGGTGAGACCAACACGAATACTGAAGAGCTCCTTTAAATCGAAACCCAGCTAAATCCATCAGTAGACAGATTAGGCATTCGGAAAGCTCTTATAGCCAAGTTTGAGGTTCGCATATCTGTGACATTCGATCTGGTTGTTGCAGGAAAACTCGCAATTGATGAGCTTTCATTCAAAGGTATAGAGGCCAAGCCAGTTTTAGGTGGTTCAGCTGCCCATGTAGCTCTAGCTGCAGCCACAATGGGCAGAAAAGTAGCCATTGTTTCTTCAATTGGTGATGATTTTCCTCAACGCTTTATTCGTGTACTCGAATCCAAGAACATTGATTTATCAGGGGTCATTCATCGCCAGGGGCGTTCCTCCCATTTCTGGGCTGATTTCGCATCAAATGGCACAATGACTAATTACAATCTTCATTTTGGCGTAGGAAACCAATTATCATTTCGACATTTCACCCGTTTACTCAAACAAACACGGGCTATTCACCTCGGAATCCTACCTCCGTACTTGCTCAGAGCCCTTATCCAACGAGCCTACCGCAAAGGTCCTATCCTGAGCATGACGACCATCTTTCATCAAGCACAAAGACTACGTGATAAAATCGTGCCACAGCTTCCTTATCTGGATATTCTGTTTCTAAATGCTAAAGAAGCCACATATTTAACAGGTACGGCTGATTCCACAGAAGCCATTAAACAGCTTGGGATCCAGGTTCCTCTAGTTGTTGTTACTCAAGGACCTAATGGGTGTATGGTGTTTCATGAAAAAAAGATCCAACATATTGACAGCTATAGTGTCCAGGAAATCGATGCTACTGGGGCAGGAGATAGTTTTGCTGGTGCATTTTTAGCGAGTTATCTGAATGACAAAGACATTGTACAAGCTGCCACCTGGGGAAATGCCGCTGGAGCATTTAATGTACAGGATTTGGGTTGTACTAACTTGGCAAAAGCCACACGACAAGACTTGGAACGATTAGTCTTTTCTCAACATAGAGTAACTACGAAATGAAAACTCCACACAAGCCAAAAGGCTTTAGCCTTGAAAAAAGAAATAGATGAGACTCAAGGGAGGATTGCGTTTGTCTAGTCGGACAACCCCGAATCAGGCAAATATCAGTGAATTATTCAATCGAGGGGTCGAATACATCCGCCAACGTAAATACAAACACGCCCTCGACTGTTTTGATAAAATCCTTGAATCCGAACCCCAGCGAGTTAACGTGTGGTATAATCGCGGAGTAGCCCTTTACCAACTCCGAAAATACCGAGCCGCCATTGAAAGCTACGATAAAGCGATTGGGTTGGCCCCGGATTACGCACGAGCATGGAACAGCAAAGGACAGGCACTTAGTAAGCTTGGACGACACCTAGATGCGCTCGAATGCTTTGAAAACGCCACTCACCTTGACCCTAAATTCGCAATTGCTTGGAACAACCGTGGAATGGAACTGTCTAAACTTAATCGTCAAACCGAAGCCCTCCAATGTTTTGAAAGAGCTATCCAAATGGATCCCTCATTTGCTATTGCCTGGTTCAATAAAGGCACCCGTATGGTCGCCCTTAACCGCTATGACGAAGCAGTCGGAAGCTTTGAGCAAGCACTAACCATTGATCCAGACTTTGTAGAAGCCTGCTATCAACTTGGACTAACCTTTGAAAGAACTGGTCGAAAACAAAAAGCCGTCAAATATCTTCAACGGGCTCTCCAAATCGACCCCAAGTTCCCTGGTATAAAGGAAAAACTCGATTCTCTAAACAAACAAGGTTAATCAAAGCCACGAGTGCTCCGGCAACCTCGAAGAACTCTCATGCAGAATGGTTTATTACATCTTACTCCTTAGCCATTGAACGGCGATAGATGTGAAATGGACACTCGACGATTCCCGATTTGTATATGGTGTAGGCAAAGAAGACCTCCATTTTCTCGACATTGATAGCAAAGGGAACCTCTTCATCACGCTTAGTGGAACCCATATCAGTCTGCAAAGGGTAATTCGTGAGGTCGGAAAACGTGTCCGAGGCAAGGGGTACACCCGAGTACCTTCCTTTACCCTTCGAATTCCGCAGCTAATCAATTCACAGATAACGAAGGTCTCCAAAATCTACACAGAGGTCATGAGTGAGCATCATTACCAAGGAAAATATCGGGTGGTTTACCCACTCAAGGTAAATCCCATGAAACAAGTCATAGAACAGGTACTCAAATTCAACCCTGATTATGGGCTAGAAGTAGGTACCAAGTCAGAGTTATTTATTGTCTTAAAAGAGCTCAACGATCAAAAACAACGGCTAATCATGTGTAATGGAGTAAAAGACACTGAATACATCGAGATTGTCCGTCAAGCCCTTCAAGATGGATACAATCTTTGGATTTCTGTGGAATCCCTCAAAGAAACACAACTAGCCCTCGACTTGCTTCCACGAGATAAAATGCAACTCGCTCTTCGGATCAAACCTTATGTCTCGATTATCAGCCATTGGGGGTCGTCTGCTGGACGCCATTCCAAGTTTGGCTTAAGTGTTGAAGATTTATTCAGAACAGTTAACCTTCTCAAAGAGTATAAAGCTGAATCAGTTGTCGTAGCTTTACATGCCCATCCAGGCTCTCAGGTACTTGGCAATATCTATGCATTCGCTGAATACATCGCGTACGTCTACACCTACCTCTACGATGAAGGGTTCACAGACCTCAAAGTCATCAATGTCGGAGGAGGACTCCCCATTAACTACGATGGGCACCTCACTCCTGGCTCCATCCACGCCGATGCGACAGCCATCATTGTAGCACTCACGAAAATCCTTGATGAACGCTACCCCCAACCCGATATCATGACTGAATCCGGTCGCGTAATTACAGCACTTTATGCACTTCTAGTGGTCCGCGCCTTTGAACTGCGGCGAATATTCCCTAAAACACTGAAAGTACCTTCTCTGCATCTTCTAGAAGAAACGAAAAAAGCCCAGGATGCCCGAACCATCCTCCAAGCCTGGAAGTACTGGCAACAACAGGCTTCCAAATATCAAACCTTGGACCAAATCCGAGAATATGAACAGCTCACTGGATGGGTGAAAACACAGCTACGTCAACTGTTCGTAAACCTAGATAATTATGAAGACTATTTGACTGATCCACTAGCAAAAGACCTACTATGTCCTGAATATATAATCCAGGGGAATTTCTCTGTCTTTAATGGCGCTTGCGATCATGTTCTCGTTGGTCAGTATTTCCCAATCCTCCCCATTACTAGTCTTCACACACAACCTGCTACGCTAGTACGGCTCGCAGACATCACCTGTGATAGTGATGGCGAAATTTCCAACTACACACCACCACTCAGTGACCGACGCCTATTCACTAAGGATGGCTTTCCCCTCACCACTCAACACAAACACACACTCGGAGGATTTCCCGTTGGAGACATCTCCTCAATCGAGGACGATTACCTTGTTATCGCCTTAGTTGGTGCATACCAGGATGTCATCGAAATGGACCACAATCTCATTGGTGACCTCCCTGATGTCCAACTCACTCTATCCGAACAAGGAGACTGGATAATTGATTGGCTTGGTGCTGCACAAACTATACAAGACCTTGCCACTGACGTAGGATTTTCACTCCCCAACCTAGACGATCCCTATATCGATTAACCTCTCAGGAGCAATTAAAATGACACAAGGCACTTATCCTGATATCATTAAAGCACTACCCAAAGTTGATATTAATATCGAAGGAATTGAAGCCTGGCTCGCACAAGGAGACACCTTCCAAATCGTCTTCTTCGAAATCCAACTTGGAGTAACCATTCCACCCCACGCCCACAAAGCACAATACGGCATACTTATAGAAGGTGAAATGACCCTAACCATAGGTGACCAATCCAAGCGATTGAAAGCTGGAGACTCCTATTATATCCCAGAAGATGTCATTCACCAGGCTATCTTCCACACGTTTGTACGTGCTATGGACTATTTCGATGAGCCAAATCGATATAAACAGAAGAGTTAGACTACAGCTGGTTTCTACTATTTGTTATTCCTTTTTCTAGGTCTTCGCCGATTGAGGATAAGAACGAGAACGACTACTTGTAAAACGATAATTAAAATCCCTACATATATTATCAAATAAAGTAGGGACGAAGGACCAGGGGGTGGACATGGTGTGCGGGTATCTGGTTGTTCAACGGCAAAGTGCCAATCCGGATACCGATCTAAAACGATATATTGTCCAACAAGTCGAGTGACCCACTGGAAGCAGCCCGTTCCAGTGAGGTCTTCAGGTGTCTCCGGATTCCAAGTAAAGTTATTTGTTTCATAAGTGCTCCAGATGTGTTTGGGGAGAATCAGCACACTCGTGGATTTCGAAAATTCGAGATACCCGGTCTTATTCGAATAGATTTCAACCGTATATTCGTCTGGTGTGTCGACTCGGTAGATATTCGCAACCTTTGCTGCGGTATGCGTTCCGTGAGGATGGATGTTCATGAAACTGTACTGCACATCTTCTGCAGTAAAAGGTGTCCCATCCTGCCACGTTACATTCTCGTATAATTGAAACGTGTACCGCATCCCCTCTTGAATATCACCGGATGCAACGGTAGGTTCAAGATTCCAGGCATAAGCAAGATCTGGTGCCTCATAGGAGTAGACGTCTAGCGGATCGACTCGCCAAAGTTTCGAATAGATGAGATTGAATATTGTATAGGCATACTCTGAATCAGTTATGATTGGGTTTGTGGAAACCATCCCTTCAGATAGAACGGTCACATATTCAGTTGGAATGCAGCCAAAAGGTCCTCCAGCTTCCTCTCGCAACCTGATGTGTTCAAAGGTGTAGGGGTTGCCCCCCATTCGATTTTGGGATACCCAGTTTACATAACCTTCCCAAAAATCTGTCCGGTAGGCATGAATGTTTTCATCATTATACCCAACGATCATCGGCATCTCCGCTAACAGTATCCGGCAACAATTCCACGCCCAATTCCGCGCTTCGAGTCGTGTTGGTGCTTCCATCATCTTGGAAACATTGTAATCATAGCCAGTGTGATTGAACCGACAAAAAAAGAGGTTGTTCGAGGCTTTAGAGAAAAAGTTGTCATAAAGGAGAATTGGATTTCCTGGAGGATCAATGGTCCACAGAAAATGTGCAATGCTAAATTCACCGGTTCTTAACCCGGTTATCATGGTATTGAAGTCGACCTCTACTACCTTGCCTTGAAGGCCACACTTCTCCATACCTGCTAACATTGACAAAACCATGTAAAACGTGAAATCAGAATAATCTGCTGGGGTCCAGAGTTCGACCTCCAACCCATTCGGGGCCCACACATCACCTCGCTTGTCACCAAGGGTCCAATTCCCACTCATGTCCGTATCATAGTATCGATACCCTGGATGCGGCGAATCAGGCGTATCAATGATATGCGCAGCATCAAGAGTCGCGTTCGCACTCGCAATGTCCGCCTCATAGAAATGCGAAGTCATTTCCGATTCATAAGACCAAAAATCAAAAGCTATAGGTACGGGATTATCCATCACTTGGGCATATCCCCCCCGACTATTCTCAACAATGACGCTTTTATTAACCGCGTAGGCAAGTGCCATACGGTACCCTGTAAGATTCGTTGGAAACCGCTGACATTGTAAAGTGAATTGCCGGAAATGAGACCCCAACTCTGATGTTACGTCGATAGCTGGATTCGCCTGTAACTCAGCTACGGAATGGTATGGCACAGAGCCATCGTAAGAGGAGACACTACCTGCCTGAAGCGCAAATAGTGCATGGGCTATATCCTCTTGCGGATACACGATGAAACCCAGGCGATCCACGTAGCCCCCATGCGGATCATAGCCGCTAGGATAGGTCCAACTAGCCTGCACACCAAGAGAAGGAGAGAAAGGAGTTGATACAAAAAATAGGAGAAACAAAAGTGTAAATACAACAGGAACTAGGCGACTGCTATGGTGAAAGAACTCAGCCATTCTTTCTCACCTCCATACTCCACATCATCCTCTGGTTTCAGCTCCCTTTTTAACCTGTCTTTTGCGGCGTCGATTCAGAAGTAGTCCAAGTAGCACTATCTGAACTATAACCACAACGATTCCAATCGACAGGACATAGATAAACCACGCCGTTACTCCTGAAGATGGACACATAGGACGAAGCGGGTGTTCAACACCAAAATGCCAACCTTCATACCGTTCAAGGATGACCCACTGATTGTGCATCCATGTCATAAACCTGTAACAGCCTGTTCCGCTCAGGTTACCGGGAGCGTTCATGCTCCACCGAAAATCTTCAACTTCATGAGGTGCCCAGATGTGTTTAGGGAAGATGAGGACATTCGGCATGTTGAACAAGTCTACAAAAGCTGTGCTATTTGAGTAAATGTCAACTGTGTATGCATCTGGTGTGTCGACTCGGTACACATGGGCAACATCTCCATCAGTTACATAACGGTTAGTTGGGTGAATATTCATGAGACTGTATTGCACATCTTCACTTGTGAAGGGAGTGCCATCATGCCAGGTGATGTTTTCGAATAAATGGAAGGTGTATTTCCATCCGTCTTGAATATCACCCGATGTCACAGTTGGTGTTTGAGTCCAATTCCAGGCAAGGTCAGGGGCAGGGGCACAGTCTGGGTCAAGGGGATCGAGTTGCCATAGGCGGGAATAGATGAGATCAAATACGATATTCGTGCTACTGGTATACGTGTCAAGAGGTGTGAGTGTGTTGGGCCCGTCGGTTAAGACTGCTCGATATTCGGTGGGGTAGCACCCGAAGGGCCCGCCTATATCTTGTGTGAGTCGAAGCTGTTCAAATGTATAGGGATTATAACCAATAGAACCACGCCCACATTGGTTGACATATCCTTCCCAGTGGTCAATACGGTACGCTCTCCTTGTTTCTAAATTACAGGTCACAATCATTGGCATTTCTTCCAAGAGAATGCGGGAACAATTCCAAGCCCAGTTGCGTGTTTCCAGTCGTGTCGAAGCATGCCTAAATTGTGAGTAATTGAAGTTGTAATCACTGTTATTAAAGCGGAAGAAAAAGCTATTAGTCAAACTTTCAGTCTGAAAAGACTCATATAAAGAATGAGGGCACCCTGGGGGGACTAGCTCCCAATTGAATACTACAAGATTAAAATTGTAAGTGTAAATCATTTCGATCATAGTATAGGGGTCATATTCCACAATTTCCCCTTGGAGGCCGCATTTCATCATACAATCGTGGAGAACAAGACATGCTTGTATTGCTGGTTCATAGTTGGTATGAGCCCAAAGCTCGATTTTTAGCCCATCAGGGGCGAAGTAATCTCCCCGTTTGTCGCCCAATGTCCAATTGCCACTCATATCTGCATCATAGTACCGCCAGCCGGGATGAGGAGAATCAGGCGTATCAATAATGTGAGCGGCATCCAGAGTGGCATTCGCAGTCAAAATATCTGAGGAATAGTAATGAGCACTAATCTGAGGTTCGAAGGTCCAAAAAGAGTAGATAGGTGGAATGGTGTTGTCCATCACCTGACCATAGCCACCATGTGCGTTCTCAACGACAAGATGTTTATCAAGTGCAAGAGCAAGGGCCCATCGATAACCGGTCATATTAGTCGGAAAACGGGAACAACGTAACACGAAATGTTGATAGCTTGATCCAAGTTCTGATTGCACTTCGATATTTGGATTCGCTTCCAGTTCTGCCATCGTTTCAAGAGGAATCTGAAAATCACAGGCCATCACGTTGCCTTGTTGAAGATCAGAAAATGCTTCATCAGTTTCGAGATGATGATAATCGAAAAAGACTAAACGATCGATATATCCCCCTGTCGGATCGTAGCCGCTTGGAAAAGCCTTTCTGGCAGAAAAAGCTTGTACAGGTTGTTGAGGGAAGTGGAGTAGAATTAATAGTAGCCAAAAAGCTACAAACAGAGTGAGAACCTTAGAAAGATTCAGGTATGCACCCAAGCTCCGATTCACCCCCTTGTAGTAAATGTTTGAAATATTCTACCCTCCACCAGTATCGTCTACGTTGATGGTTATTAGTATGATGAAAGGGGCTAGAAACTGGCTTATCATTGAATTTACAAAAAATTATATATGCTGTTCTTAGTGGGAATTGTTGGCAGCCAATTCAATTCGTTGGCTAGTTTCTATTGGAAGGGATGCGCTTTTAGCTTGTTAGGGGATATAATCGCACCTGCACCGATTCTACCTGTGGAGTGGACCATTCATTGCCCTCAATAACCATTAGAACCCGTATTTTAGCAGCATTTCTTATACTCTTACTTGTACCGACCTCTATTCTGGTATTCTACAATACTTGGCAGATTCTGAGTTTGTCAGGAGAAAATGCAAGTGATGCGGCATCTGCGTTGTTGCAAGTGGAATTGGACCATTTAGAGGGGTTGGCTAGCGATGAGGCTCAGAGAGTGGATGAGATCTTTGCACAGATCGATGCCC
>JABXGX010000259.1 GCA_016550405.1 archaeon
AGTCAGCTGATTACCCTCCAGGTAACTTACGAAGTCGCATTCGGTCTAGAAAACTTCCAATACCCCCCAGAACATATTCATTCACAACTCCAATGGGCATTAACCACCGTCAATGCTCAAAATCTATACACACGAAACACACACACCCTTTCAGGTGGAGAGAAACAGAAGGTCGTAATCGCCTCGTTTCTCGGGATTCATTCTCCAATCCTCATCTTCGATGAGCCCACAGCACGCCTTGACGCCCAAACTACATACGAAGTCATCAAAGCTTTGACTGAGCTTCATCACCAAGGACACACGATTCTGGTTATTGAACACCGTATCCAGCCTTTCCTCAATCTAGCATCACGTGTTATCTTAATGAACAAAGGTCGAATTTGCTATGATAATGCCACCAATCAACTTACGCTTAAACCGAACACCCTGATGGATTTAGGTGTGACATTAGAGCCCTTGACGAATTCAGATGCGGCCACAGGTTCGATACAACACAAAAAGGAATTGCTCGGAATCCATCAACTAAATTTCACGTACCCACGCATTGAAGAAAAATCCACACCGCAACCTGCATTGCAGAATGTAACCTTTTCAGCGCCACCTGGAGAAATTATAGCACTAATGGGAGCAAATGGATCCGGGAAATCAACTCTATTACTCCAAATTATGGGCTTACTCAAACCCGATTCAGGATTCATCACCGTTGATGGGCACAGTATTCATGACTGCCCTGTTTCGCAACTAGCCCGAAATATTGGCTTTGTCTTTCAAAATCCACTCCACCAACTCTTTGCTCCAACTGTACAGGAGGAAGTGCTTTTAGCATCAAAACACCTTCGCGTTCCAGAACCCCAAATAGCACAGGAACGCGCAGTAAAGCTTTTGACACAATTTGGGTTACTTGCCTACCAAGAACAATCTCCCTACACCCTGAGTCTTGGTGAACAGCGGCGGCTTACGATTGCTTCTATCCTCCTCCACAAACCAAAGCTTCTGCTGCTTGATGAACCTTTCATTGGACAGGACTATCGCAATGTCCATCAACTCATGACGGTTGTTCGTCAAGAAGTCACTCAGGGAACCACCGTTCTTCTCGCAACCCATGATACCGCAATTGCAGAGCAATATTGTCACCGCATTCTTTTCCTATTTGAAGGACGCCTTCTCATTGATGCCCCAGTCAGACAAGGCTTGGAATACATGGCGCTAATGAAACATACCGCCGATTGGCAGGAATTGACAATTAAAGAGGAGGTATCTGCAAAATGAAAATGCGTACCTCTTCTTTTGGTTATCTTCAACGAAAATCGTTTGTTCATCGACTTAACCCGTTAACCAAATTCCTTGTCCTGATTCTACTTGTTGTCCTTACAGTAACCTTGGTCTCTGATATCGTATCTCTCTGCATCTTTGGGTTCATTCTCCTAGCTTATGTTGGTGCAGGGATTAATCTTCGATATGCGTTTGGTCGACTTCGACGGCTTCTAGCGTTCATTCTGTTAATTGCCTTAGTTCAATTGCTCTTCACACCTTATGGGCTCGTCCTCTTCTATCTCATCCCCCCTCTCGCCCCAGGATTTGGTCCCTATTTTCCTATAACTCTCGCTGGAATAGCCAATGCAATCAACCTTGCTTTTCGACTCATTAACATTGTTCTTGCCAGCGCCCTGTTCGTAGCAAGCACGGATCCGAGTCGATTTGCAGCAGCTCTTACCTCTCTTCATATTCCGTATCGATATAGCTACACTCTCGTGCTTGCACTTCGCTTAGTCCCACTCTTTGATGAAGAATCAAATACCGTTCAAGCTGCCCAACAAGCAAGGGGAATCCCTGTCGACCAGGGAGTCATTCGAGGATTCTTTCGTCGCATACGCTATACCTTCATGCCCCTACTCTTTTCAGCGCTAGGACGTGTCGATGCTCTTACCCTCGCAATGGATGGTCGTGGATTTGGATATGCCCGCACACGCACCTATCTGCACTTCCCTAATTTCACGCTCAAGGATTGGGCAATCATGACAGTAAGTATCTTCTTAACTGCATTTTTCCTCTGGTATTTCCTTTTTGTAGCACCATTACCAGTGATTTTGGGGTAACTTCACTACTCAGAATCTGAATTTTGTACGACTTAGATGTAGTTCCTTGGTATTTTAATTGAGCATTCAACCGTCTCATTTCTAGGTAATATGTGGGAATGAGGATCAATTGAAGCCCACTTACGAAGAAAACTGGTGTCACCTCGTTTACACACTCTCATAGCTCTCCACCCGCTAAAGGACCACTGAACTGGGCTGCCCCAATCGAATCTTCATAGTAGCCAAATCTCTCACTAGATTGAGGATTCTTACATCTGCACTCTTCTAAATACGCTATTGGCTGTTTGTAACCATCTTCATGAGTTATGAATAAAGAGACAGACTAGCACTTGTGTTCGGGTCTGAGGGCTTCCACCTTTGCACTAGCGACATACCCTGCCCCGGATTTTTCCACAGCCAGCATACGCGTCGGTCAAGGATTCTGGGAGTTTATCTGCTGGGTATCCAAAGAGCTTTGCCCGATTCTGACGTGGGGACCATGAGCTTTTACTATCCCAACTCTTATCGGTGCAACAACCTTTCGAAGCAGTGGCTAGTTCAGCGTATGCAAACTTGACTTCCGCTTTGATTTCCTCGTCGCTGATTTTACTGATGGGGTTTTTCCTGTGGTAAAATGTATCGCCTACCAATATCTGGGTGGACAAATGTCTCTTATATAAATTAATTTTATTTTGCTGGCGAATCGTTTAATAATCAGACCAAGGTCATCATTAGATGGTGGTGAATTTTGGGTAAAGCGGATAGTGTCTTTGAGATAATCGGGCCTATAATGATAGGGCCATCCAGTTCTCACACTGCTGCTGCAGTGCGTATTGGACTCATTAGTCGGGCAATTCTTGGGGAAAAGGTACAAAAGGCAATAATTCAACTTCATGGCTCATATGCGTTAACTGGAAAAGGGCATGGTACGGATAAAGCGCTCATTGCAGGATTATTAGGTCTCGATGCAGCTGATGAACGGATAAAAGACTCACTCCAAATCGCTAAAGACATTGGAATGTCTGTTGAATTCCAAAAGGTCGACCTCGGAGACGAATACCCCCCTAACACGGTTCGACTTCTTATTGAAGGACCAAGCAAATCTCACTTTGAAATCACTGCTGTT
Source organism: archaeon (assembly GCA_016550405.1). Next base: position 3,202 of record JABXGX010000259.1, read on the forward strand.
TCAGTAGGGGGTGGTAACATCGGCGTAATTGAAATCAACGGGTTGCCTATTCAGCTATCTGGTGAGTATCATACGCTTATTACAATTCATAATGACAGACCCGGTATTGTCGCAAAAGCTACCACTATAATTGCGCAAAACAAGGTGAATATCTCAACAATGATCGTCACTCGCCAACGCCGAGGTGGGCTCGCGGCAATGGCGATAGAAATGGATCAACCCCTACCTCAGAAGGCTATCGACGAATTATCATCTGAGGCTCACACCGTTCGTCTCATTCCTCCAATTTACTAACCAAAAGATGTGATAATACATGAATTACGATTCAATGAAACAGCTCATCAAACTCGCTGGTCGAGAAAAGAAGTGCATTGGTGAAATCGTGCTCGAGGTTGAGGCAGAACAAGAAGCTGAATCTGTGGACACCATTCGGGGTCAAATGGTAATCTCATGGCAGGTAATGAAACAATCTCTTGAAAAAGGAGTCAATGAAGACATTCGGTCTGTCAGCGGATTAAGTGGGGGCGATGGCAAATTATTCTATTCCCGCAAGCCCAAGTTTTTAAACCCTGATATATCTAAAGCCGTTGCCTGGGCACTAGGGATAGCAGAGGTAAACGCTTCCATGGGGCGCATTGTCGCCTGTCCCACTGCAGGGAGTTGTGGTATTGTTCCTGCAGCGATGATGTTCGCTAGGGAATCTCTCCACGTGGATGAAGAAGCTATCATCACGGCGCTATTTACTGCTGCAGGGATCGGAATCGTATGTTCCATTAACGCTTCAATTTCAGGTGCTGAAGGAGGTTGCCAAGCAGAGTGTGGAGTTGCTGCGGCAATGGCTGCAGGCGCACTTACTGAATTAGCAGGGGGCAGCCCTACTATGATAGGGCACGCTGTTGCTCTCTGTTTGAGCAACATGCTCGGACTTGTATGCGATCCGGTGGCTGGTTTAGTTGAAGTACCCTGTGTTCTTCGTAATGCCGGAGGGTTAATGCAAGCCTTCCTAGCTGCAGAGTTAGCTCTTGCAGGCATAATAAGTCGGATTCCTGTTGATGAAGTGATTGGAGCGATGGGCGAAGTTGGTGAAGCTCTTCCTGAAAGTCTTCGAGAAACTGCACTTGGAGGCCTCGCGAACACACCAACAGGAAATAAATTTCGCAAAAAAGTGGGATAACTATTATTTCCTTGGACTTAGTCAAAAAGTGGAATAACACAAATAAAGACCAAGGCTATTTCACCGGTATTTCGGTATCCATGTTCTTCATTGGGTGGAACATACAGGAACATGTCTGCTTTAATTGGAACCTTCTGATGGGGAGTAAATGCTATTCCCTGTCCAGAGAGGATGTAGATTTCATGATCCGCTTTATGGCTATGAAGCGGAATTTCTCCACCAGGCTGGACTTCAAATCGGCGCATCGCGAAGGTCCGAGCCCCATTATCCCGATTAATCAACCAACGAATAGTTGTGCCAATTGAACCATATTGAGTCACTCTCTCTTCAGGACGGTCATCAAATCGGCCTACAATCATAGTTTTATCACCAAACCTTGAAGACTTAAATACGCAAATCTATACGGAGAAACTCACCGTAAACCTGGTGTATTAAAAAGTCGACTGATGAGCTACGAGAACACTTAATTGGTCGCAACACCACGCATACTAATACAACTGAAATAAAACAAAAGCTGGCGGGATGGATAATGACGAGGAAAGACCTAGTAAAGCAGACTCTCCTCTCACTTCTACAAGAAGCGGAACCCGCTGTCACTGACGATGCCCTCTTTCTCGGCAAAATGAAAATCCACTGCACTGAATCTGGGTACGCCAATGTCCAAATTAGCCGCCCTCTCGATATCGAATACATCAAACAATTTTTCCAAGGCATGGATGTCTACGCTGAAGCTAACCAAGCGAGCGTCATAGTGAAAAAGAACTCCAACGTTTTTCTTTATGCTGAACCTAATGACAACCAACGCATCGCCTTCGGTCCAGTCATGGATTATGAACTCCTTGTCCTTGTTTTCAAATATATCCGACAAATCATGACTCGAAATGCCTAACTCCTCAAAGGCTCATTACTCGGTCTCAGCTTCAAAACGAAATCCTTTCGGATACAATTGAGACAATGATAATCTTTCAATGGTCCCCGATGATCCAACTGAAATGATTTCCAGATTCGGTGCAAATTCAAAGAGCACGCTACGACAAATACCACACGGCATCACAGGCTCCTTATTATCAGACACAATAGCCATCTTGACAAACTGTCGAGCCCCATTACACACTGCAGAAACAACAGCCGTGCGTTCAGCACACACTGTTGCCCCAAACGTCGAGTTTTCCACATTACACCCAGTGAACACCTGGCCATCTTCTGTCAGCAGGGCTGCCCCAACGGCGAACTGAGAATAGGGTGCATACGCGTGACCCTGGGCGCTCCGAGCTTTTTGAATGAGTTGGTCATCACTCACCGTCATTATTAACTCCTCTACCAATCACCACTGTTTACAGCCGATATTCCTAGTTAGGCTGTATAAGAGCCCGTCGGTTGTCAACCACTAATAGGTCTGAAAATAGGTTGAGCGTATTACCCACAATATAAATAAGCATTTAGCCGCCCTTATTCCCCTAAAAATCCTATAAATCGGCTTTAACGCCAGAGAACAATCAAGAAAGCTCCTATTTGTCATTTTGGACAATTTAGCGAAAATCAACGCTCCTTTCCCAAATCCAAGGGTTTAAATAGCTTCTTTGGGGCGAGTAAAATGAGGATAGCACCAGGACGTGATGAAAACGACAGCTGCGGAGTCCAGAACGGTCACCACCGTAAGCCGCTCGACAACCAAAGCTATCACCTGTCCAGCCTGTGGACAACTCAACCTTATCAAAAGTAAACACTACTATTGGCTTTTATCCAAAGAAAAACAGGCACGTTGCCGTCACTGCGGTCGATCATTTCATCCCTAATAGCCCGGTTCTTACGCAAGTAACTCCCCGCTGTCCGAATTGCAGGCATCCTCTCCCACTTCCTCTCCAAGAGAGTTTCGCTTTTTCTTTCCGTCAACCTGTCACACTTATGTGCTAAAACCACTGTACCTGTCTTCGCATTCACTCCGATCATGAGTCTTTGATTAGGTGTGTAATTCTATGAGTGCAGAAAAAAGGAAGTTTCGTTGGGTTACGATTTTTCTCATAGGTCTCGGGTTTTTTACGACTGCAATTAGCTGGTCTCTCTTCAATTCGTATGTTCCAATCTTTCTTCAAGGCTCAATTATGAGCGCTCTTCCGACGTTCCCTTTCGTGGCTGCCCTAGCTGGGTTTTTCATGGGGATTGATAATCTCGTAGCAATCATCATGAATCCAATCATGGGTGGAAGGTCAGATAAGACCTGGAATCGATTTGGGCGGCGTATGCCGTATCTTATTATCGGTATTCCGCTCGCCGCTGGGTTCTTCATTGGGCTACCAATAGCCGCTAGTGTTCCCGAGATGCTAGGTCTTGTGTCACTAATTGTTCTCATTCTAGGCTTCGATATCTCCATGGCTATTTACCGTGCTCCAACCGTGGCGATGATGCCTGATTTTACTCCTTCTGAAAAGCGAAGCCCTGCCAACGGTGTCATTAACCTGATGGGAGGTATTGGATCAATATTTGCGTTCGTAGTAGGCTCAATTCTCTACGGGATAAATCCACTTCTTGCATTCGGTGTCACAGCACTCATCATGATTCTTGCACTAGTTGTGCTGGTCTTTATGATTCGTGAGCCTGAAATTCCCTTAGAAATGGAAAAGGTTGACCAACCGCTTCGACAAGCATTTCGTGAAGCCATCAGCGACCGCTCTATAATCAGTATACTAATCGCAATCTTTGCATGGTTTGTTGCCTTCAATACATTAGAAACATGGTTTACTTCATATGGTGTGTTCACACTGTTATGGCCAGCAAATATCGCATCCCTTGCCATGACCTTGTTTGCTCTAGTCTTTGTGATCTTTGCCATTCCAGGTGGACTGATTGCAGTGAAATTTGGGCGTCGCCGTACGATCATGGTGGGTCTTATCGGGATGATCATCACTCTGGTTATCGTCTCTTTTATGCGAGATTTCATTACAGTCCTTTTCAGTCTAGGATTAGCCGGCTTCTTCTGGGCCTTTGTCAACGTTAACAGCATCGTAATGTTGTGGGAAATCAGCCGGAAGAAACAAGGTGCCTACACCGGTATCTACTACGTTTCAAGCCAATTCGCTGCCGCCATTGGTCCCATCGCCTTTGGTCTACTCGCTGATGTTCTAGTTTTGTTCTTTGGTTTTACCCTTGCTACAAAATGGCTCCTTCTTTGGCCTTTTTCAATTGTATTTCTCATCATATCACTTGTTACCATGTTTTTTGTTCGACGTGGCGAAGCAGGTGAGGAAGCAGAAATGTCCGAAAAAGCATAATTCTATCATCGAGGTGCTCATTGCATCTCTCTTCTTCTTTTTTATCTCATCAGCTAGAAGGAGATAGTTTTATCTAATGGCTTAGGGTCAGTTGAGACACTTGGTATATTCGGAGAAGCGTATATGGAAGAAATCCTTGATCGGGTGATTACATACCTGAAAACGATGAACCTCACCTATGAAATAAAACCAGTTGAAGGCGAAGTCCACCGTATTGTTGTTCCTTATGCTGCCCCAGAAAAGAAGCTGAAGTTTAATGTCATCATTGATGTATCCGGTCAGTTCGTCCGGTTTTGGGTCCTTATCATGTTAGCCGATCGAGTACCAAATGAAAAGAAACGTGAAGAACTATATCAGGCACTCTTGTTAGCGAATGGTGAACTCGCAGAGGTCAAATATTTCCTCACGAAAAAAGGTGATGTGGGAATCGTCGGACATGAAGGAGTGAAGGTTCTTACAGTCGATAGTTTTCGTGAAGAATTCAGGGCAATTCCCTTTGGAATCATATATTTTCTAACTGTTATCACTAAGAAACTGAATCTCACCCTTACCCTTCCGACAGAGGCGGAACTCGCCTTCTATTCCTAATTCGTTGCAAAACCAGAGGAAGAAGAAGCTTTTTCTAAATCCTCCCATTGAATGGATGCAATCAACAGAGGTCAATAGCATGACAACAACAATGGAAACCATTGAAAGTTACCTAAAGCAAATGAACCTCACCTACAAGGTCATTCCCGCCGAAGATCGCATAATCCTTCCATACAATATCGATGACCGCCGATTTCTGCTTATTATTGATCGCAGTGATAAATGGGTCCGGTTTTTCATTATTATCGTGGAAGCTGATGCCCTAAAGAACGTCGAAAAGTCAAAACTCTATCAAAGTCTTCTCGAAGCGAATGGACAACTTGCTGAAATTAAATATTTCATCACTGATCAAGGTGCTGTGGGTGTCATTGGTCATGAGGGAATCGCTTCACTCAACTTTGAAGGATTTCAAGAAGAGTACAATGCTCTCCCTTATGCCGTCTCCTATTTTATAGCGAACATTGCATCGAAGCTCAAAATCGAAGTTCGAGGCATCGAAGAATAAATCCAATAGGTCTCCGCCTTTCTTGCGATGGAAGGTTGGCAACGGAGGCAGACGCCGTGACGATTAAAGCATTACTCATTGATTTTGATAACACTTTGGTCCTCTTCAATGAAGACCAGTTTCTTGTCTCCTATGCCAAACTAGCCTATCCTTACTATCAAGACCTTTATGATGAATCCACATTTTTCCAGAAACTCCTCCAATCAACACTTCACATGATACACAATGATGGAAGCCAGACGAACGTTGAAGCGTTTACAAACCACTTTATTGCTGACACATTCACACTCAGCTTTGAGGAATGTATCAAAAGATTTCACCAGTTTTATGAAGAATCCTTTGAACAACTTGGTTCTATTGTCACTATCGTTCCCTACGGGCGCACCCTCCTTGAAAAGGTCATAAGAAAAGGGATCCAAGTTGTCATAGCTACAAATCCCATTTTCCCCGAAATCGCAACCCGAATTCGTGTTGGCTGGGCTGGGATACTTGATTTGGATATTACACTAATAACGCATGCAGAAAACATGTCTTACTGTAAACCACATCCAGAATATTATCATGCAATTCTTGAGCTGATTCAACAAGAACCCCAGGATTGTGTGATGGCGGGAAATGACCCGGTTAGCGATATGGCTGCCTCAAACTTAGGACTTCAAACATTCCTTGTAGATTTGGATCAAGAAAAAGGGCGATTAGGCGTTTTCTCTAAAGAAATAGGAAATTCAGCAAAGAATGGTCTAGAAGGGTCCCAGTATCGAATTGATGGCTCAGGAACTTTACAGGATCTTGAAAAATTTCTTTTGAACAAGGAAACCTTGGGTGAGTGACTTTCTTGTCTTCCTCAAAGCGAATTGAAGCAGTCTTGTTCGATGTCGATGGAGTGGCAGTAGAAAGTGAACTCCTCCACCTCCAAACTTTTAACGAAATCCTTGAACCATATGGCATTCTGATCTCTGAGCGTGAATGGAAGACACGATTCCTTGGCGCTGGGTCAGTTACAATTATGACAACTCTCTTTGAAGAAAATAAGATTTTAGAGGATCCCACTCCTTTAATTTCTGAAAGACGACTTCTCTACCAACAGCACGTAGAAAATGGTGATCTTCTTCCCGTTTGTGGCTTTCATGCTTTCTACGAATCAACTCAAAAAGCAAATCTGCCCGTGGCTTTTGTAAGTACCGGCCATCCCGTTAGTTTAGACGCAGCCCTAAAACACCTTGGACTCTTTGGAAAACACCCTGTAATTGATGGGACACAAGTATCTCGGGTAAAACCAGATCCAGAAGCATATCTCCTTGGAGCCAAGACCCTTGGCATTAATCCCGAATACTGTCTTGTTTTTGAAGATTCACCTATCGGAGTAACCGCCGCAAAATCCGCCCACATGATTTGTGTCGCTTTGACCACCACAAACCCTGCCATGGATCTAAACCATGCAGACCTGATTATCCCCAACTTTGAAGGACACACTATTCTCTCTATCAGTGAACAATTGGGGATACCACTCAAAGATTGAGTTATTGATGGTATCGTTTGATCTTTTTTAGCTTACAGACTTCCCGTACTAACATATCGAGAATCTGGGTATCACTCTTTACACCAGCGGGGGCATCAACAATTTTGTCAAGCTGTAAGGGAATGCCGTCCATTCGATAGGCTGTTTGGACTCCATCTGCTTCAATTCCCACATATGCAGAAGGTAAGACAACATCGGAAATTTCAGTAGTTGCACAGCGCTTGGGATCCAAGATAATGACTGGAATATTCATCATAGCCTTTACAGCTGGCATAGGAAATGATGCCGCGGGATCAGCTGCAATAGCAAAGAACGCATCAGCTTCCCCTCGAACCAGCACATCTACCGCACTGGTTTCCCCAGGCATGTAATACGGTGCACCTTGTTCTAAGCTGACCGAAAATGGATAACCATATGTCCATGTGGAGACATGATTGGAACCAGTCACGTTGAAGTGACCTCGAAGCGGCATGATTACTGCCTTCGTATGGTGATTCAAATCTGCTGTCAAATCAATCGCCGCTGAAACATTGTGGTCCTTTCCATGAGTTTGCGTGAGACCTAAACCGAAGAAAATTGTGGTGAATTTCGCATTCTTCAAGTCATTCGCAAATTCCCTGATTTGACGCATTGGAATCCCAGCGACCTCCGCGGCCTGTAATTCACGGCCTCGTAAAAGCGCTCGGACTGCTTGAATTAGCTCATAGTCCTTATTGGGTTCTATAATAAGTGAATTGGTCACTTGATCCGTGAAACGTGTGGGGCGAACATCGATATGATAAACTTTTCGATCTTCGACTTGTTGAAAGAGGCCTTCAATGAATTGAGAGTACCGTCGAGTATGCCGTGGATGTGCTGCAACTGGGTTACAGCCCCAGTAGATAATAAGGTCCGAGTAGTTCTTGATTTTACCTAAAGTGCAGGTGCCGATCCCAACTCGTTGAACTGCTTCAATACCTGGACCATGACACACTGAAGAAGTATTATCCACAATGGCTCCGGTTACCTCCGCGAGTTCTAATGCCTTGGCGTTAGCTTCATTTGAAGTACTGGCTAATCCGTAAATTACTGGGCGTTTCGCTTCCACAAGAATTTTTGCGGCCGCTTTCACTGCTTCTTCCAAAGATACCTGTTTCACTTCAGATTTGTTAGGGCCTGAACGGAGTTCTGGTTTGTAAATTCGGTACTCATCTCGGACCTTAAGGAATTTGGTGTGTCCTATCCGGCAGGCATTTAACGCCTCCACAATCGTTCCCTCGGGAACCCGGGGTAACGGACCCGTTAGGGTTACAGCTACCTCAATGTCATCGCAAAGACAGCCGCAAAATGGGCAGATGACATGTTTGGTAATCCGCGACCGAGGAGTTGCGAGGATTGCATCAGTATCTTTGGTTGTCATGGTATGAGCCTCATATAGCATTTAGCATAGAGTGTAGGTCTAAAGGGCAGTTCTGTCATTTAAGCGGTTCGCCCAAACTACGATTCATAGGGAGTGTATATGAAATTGGGGATCAGGGAAGTGGGGCATTCCATGCCGTTAGTTCAGGGAGTTGTTGGTAATGACTAATGAAACGGATGATAAAGATGGCTATCAAGGCGCCGACCACTTCAGTGCCGAAAGTTGTTATGTAAACTAGCAAGTCGAGGAAACCCGATGGAGGAATAACATAAGTCAGAGTGACTATGAAGAGGGTGAAATTCCAGAGGGTGTGTAATACGATTGGGCCCCATAAACTACTGGTTTTCTGGAACATGTATCCGGTCACAATTCCGAAGACAAATGACGAGGCAACATAATATGTTGCATACCAGGTTGCGCTAACTGTATCCATCCCGTTCAGCAAGGCATTGATGGGCCACACGATATGCCAGAAGCCAAAAAAGATGGCTTGAATGATATTGGCAACATTCCCGTTCGTCTTGGTCATGAAACAACGCATCATCAGGCCACGAAAAATTCCTTCTTCCGTGAACGAATTAATGATGTAAAAGATGATATAATAGGCAACAAAGAATGCAGGGACAATGGTGAGGTTTAGGCTAGGTCCTAGTCCAAGTACAAGTTCGATGAAACGCTGAAGTGCATAGGGTAAAACGAAGTAGGCTAGATAGATTAGTACACCTAGAATGATATTGATAATCAAATATTTTGTATGAATACCAAGTACTGAGAAGGTACGATAGACAATACCCACGTAGAGAAGGAGTATCACCAGAGGGATGACTTTCGAAGTTATAATACTCCAATTCGTCAAATGTAATTGTAACACAAAGATGTCAATGATGCGAAATACCATGGCAATAATAAAAAATAAAATTGCCAAGAGAACAGGAGGCATCAATGGTTTTCGAATCGAATCTTTCTCTGACATTGCAATCATACCCTAATTAAGGGATTTGAACTGCCTCAACTGCGAAGATGAGGCTTTTGAATTCATGGAATCCGGACAGTTAGAATTTAAGCGTCTGTTGAAGAAAAATGATGAGAATATGAACTACTTAGTTCGGAATTTACATACGATACTAGAAAATATCTCTTTCTTTAGCCTAAGGGAAGACTAGGAATAGTAGCCATAGATGTCCAGTCCAGATGAGTGGCAAGAATATGGTTGCTGTAAGAGAAGTCAGTGCAAGTAATGTATTAAGTGAAGGACCTGCAGTATCTTTGAAAGGATCCCCAATAGTGTCGCCTACGACAGATGCCGCGTGAATTTCGTGGTAATTTGGTTTGCTATGATCGTAAGTGGTCGATTCAATGAATTTCTTGGCGTTGTCCCAAGCACCACCAGCATTATCCATGAATAGGGCGAAAATGAGTCCAACAATTACTGCGCCTGCAAGATAGGCTGCCAAGGCTTCTAATCCCAAAATAATACCGGTGATTATAGTAACAACTATTGCGGTAATTGTTGGTGGTAGCAATTCTCGTAGTGCTCCTTGCGTTGCTATCTTAATTCCTCGATCATAATCGGGCTTTGATATGCCCGCAAGAATCCCGGAATCCTCACGAAACTGTCGGCGGATTTCATGAATCAGCTTGTCTGCATTCTTTTGAACACTAAGAATCAGAATGGCTGAAAAGGCAACGGGGAGCATACCCCCTATCAAAGCACCCGCAAGAACAACTGGGTTCAGAATATCAATGAAGACAGGGGCTCCAGTAAGTAGAGTTGCAAGTTGAATATAAGCAGCAAAAAGCGCAAAAACAGTCAAAGCTGTAGCACCAATTGCAAAACCCTTGGTGATTGCCTTCGTTGTATTCCCAATTGCATCGAGTTTGTCACATTCCTCGATCGCTTCCTTCGAAGCTCCCGCTTGTTCAATGATCCCTCGAGCATTATCAACAATTGGACCATAAGCATCAGCACTAACTACAAGGCCATTCGTTGCCAATAATCCGACAGCAGCGATGGAAATAGAAAAGACACCAGCCTGCCAGACTCCAATTGGTCCTGGGATTGGGATTAGTGTGCCCAAGGCGAATGCAGCTACTAACGCAACAACGATGCCAATCACGGAGGGAACAACGCTTAGAAGCCCATATGAAATTCCTGATAAAGCTAAGGTGCCAGTGCTAGTTTCCGCTGACCTAATCATGCTCTGTACAGGTTGGAACCGTCTGAAACCATAATCGTTGGTAAAAATGTTAGAGACAAATCCAATGAGTACACCAGCTAAAAGCCCAAGTATTCCAGCAATCGCGAGAACAATGGGAATCTGGAGTAAGAATAGGACCAAAACAACAAGGACTCCGAATAATATGGTCGAATAGTACGTCCCATGATTAAGAGAGCAATTAGGCTCACATGAATCGCTCGTCCGAACAGTAAAAACACCAACAATAGCTGAAATTCCTCCCAGTGTGGCAATAATCAATGGGATCATTCCATAGGGAATAAGAACAAAGATCCCGTTCCCAGTCAAGGCTACATCGATTGTTGCGCCTAAAATCGCTGCCGCTAGAATGGCAGCGATATTACTGTCAAAAATATCTGCCCCCGTACCAGCGATATCACCGACATTGTCCCCGACCGCATCAGCGACTGCCGCAGGGTTTCTTGGATCATCTTCAGGGATTTCAAATTCAACTTTGCCAACAATATCTGCAGCGATATCTGCAGTTTTGGTGTAAATTCCTCCACCGGCTCTCGCGAAGAGTGCGACACTACTTGCTCCAAAGGAAAAACCCACGATGATTTCCCAAAGGGCAACACCTCCTGTGATACCAAGGGGAGCAAAAACAAAGTTCCAAATCAAATACAGGGAGGCAATTCCGACCAAGGCGAGTCCACTAATTACAAGCCCCATGACCGATCCAGCTCGAAAGGCGACTCGAAATGCTGGATTCATTCCACCCATTGCCGCCGCTGCAGCCGTCCGACGGTTAGCTCGTGTTCCGACCATCATTCCAATATAGCCAGCTACCATGCTTGCAAATGAGCCAATGATGAAGGAGATGGCAAGGGCTAAGGCTTTGGCTGCGATATTTGAAGCTCCAAAGAAAAACTCAGCAAAGGCAATGACTATCGCCATTAGAATAGCAAAGACAGCAAGAATCCGATACTGAACACGTAGAAATGAATATGCCCCCTCTTCAATGAGGTTACTTACTTCGCGCATCCGTTCATTTCCTTCATCTGCTCGCATAACAAGTCGATAGAAAACCAACGCCACGAGAATAGCTAATAATCCGATGAAGATTGCAATACCCAGTATAATATATGTGATCATGAAATTCCCCCAGTACTGGAATGTAGTCAAACTAGGTGGGTGTGTTACGCATCTCAGCTAGTAATTCTTGAAGAGTAAGGACTTGCTTATCGGGGGCAGGTGTTACCTTTGCTTTCAATCCTTTCATCGTCGGCATGCCCGTACTATCTGTATCGCCGCTAATGACACAATTCGCCCATGGACCATACGGAATGAATCCCATGCCTTCGCTAGCTCGGGGTGCCGCTTCTGCTCGAAGCACGACACTGCCATGTTCAGTACTGACTTCCACAGTATCACCGGATTCAATTTTGAGTTTCTCTAAATCAATGGGATCAAGTCGAATCTGAGTGGTGGCTTCATGGTAAATCTCGCTGAGTTTCCCCGCCTCTAATCCGACACCCTGTCGACGGGTTCGACCAGTCAGTAACACGACTTCCAAGCTGGACATGATGTTTCACACTCCACTGCTAATTGCAATCGATAACTGATGACCCCTAATAAATCTCTTGCTGAAATCCGAAACTGGAGCTCGTTTGCAAGTCGACTAGGATGATGGTAGACGGATAATCCAACCCTGTGCAGATAGTGCTCCAACAATAACTTGGTTTCGTAAGATGTTTCCTTGTTGATCACGAATTGCTTCAACCATGCCACGAATTCGCACGCGATCACCTTTGTTAAAAACCGCAGAAAATACTCCCTCAAACGAGACGACTTCAGTCAGTGCAGGCAATTCAGTGTTTCCTTCCTCTATTGAAATGTCACCAACAAAGTATCGCGCTGGAACGAATAAATTCGATTCATCTTCTATGATTGTGGCTGTGAATTCAACTGTTTCTACCGGAGAATAGGTTTCTGTTCCATATTGGTTCATTATTTCTCCGTCCATCCGGATGGGATTAATCGAAAACGAGGTTTTTCCAAACCGCCCTCGTTGCCAATGTGACCATGCTATTTGCTCTGCATATCGTGCAGGAATTCCTAGGGTTCGGACTTGTCGAAGCTGCCAGGCTTGAATCTCTTCACCTGAGTATGGCTTTACCTTATTTTCGCCAAATAACTCATCCATCACATCCCGAACTCGGTGCACGTTTTCTTGACCATAAACGAGTAAATCAATATCAGAGAACATGGGATTGTGAATTTCCAACAAGATTGAACCTGAAACTCCAAAATGGGAGGGTTCAACCTCGCTAGTCTCAGAAAGCAAAGTCACTAAGGCTTTCGCCTTCGATTCCAATGGATCTTGTGGATTACGGATGATTTCTGCCATTCGAACCTCCGGCAAATAGTATGCGACCGTACTCTTCCACGGTACCAAGGGTAGTTTAAATCCTCTAACTGGGTCGAGTTGAATATACTTCGGGTGATTCTCTAATAGCCAATTACTACTCGATTGCACTTCCGCAGCACTATAGACTTGCATCATCCGTTCGTAACGCACGTCTCCTCGTTCCCATTTTCCTTTAGGGTCTGGACGATATTTCAAATACGCCGTGTACGCATCAGGAGGGTGCAAATACCCGACAATTGTGAAAAATAGTCCCTCTTTGGTTTCTACAAAATCCTTATCTTTTGGAAGACGCGCCACCCAAAAACCACCAATACATTACTCAAAGCAAATTACTGGGTAATAAGATATCTGTCGGTGTATCTCCAAGTAGAAATCGGGTCCATTTCTCATTACCTTTCTGAACAGATTCGAGAGCACCCTGAACAATAACTTCTTCATCTTGTCGTACATGCTCAGCAAAACGTCCACGAAAACTCACAATCTCACGAACATCCTTTGATTTGGTTCCTTTCACAATCGTCACGTCATCAACCTCATATCGGCAAGGTGTAAACAGTCCATCGCGATCATCTGTCACTCGACACCGTGCCCGGGCATGGCCTACCTGACGGTACTTGCAATCCCCATACCGCTCTTGAACCTCATCCCAATCTAAAACTGCTCGGATGAAATAATGGTGACCACCAAAAATTCCATGCATTGATTTAAGCCCATCAACCAACAACATCGTTTCAATCGGAATACTGGTCCCACACCAGCGAAGATTATACACAGCAGCATAGGTATCCAATTGATATGCTGAAATCCCCTCGTCGGGAACCATATGCGCTCGTCTAAGGGCTAGTTGCAATGTTCGAGCTTCTCGTCGACCATAGACGATAAGATCAATATCAGAGGTGGGACCATGCAAATTGACTTGGATGCTTCCGGATATCCCAAGAGCTTCTACTGATATCTTAGCCTGTTCTTGAATCATCTCTGTGAACGTCACCACATCTTGCTGCAATGCATCCCGCGTTTCAATTTCCTTTAATCTCACAAGACTTGCTTTGGGTTGGTAGACTTTCTTAATCGATTCAATTGGAATTCCTTGCAACTCCCGACCAAATACTGGGTCATCATATAGATAATGAGAATAGTGCTGTTTGAGAAAATCAAATCGCTCTGCCAAATGGTAGACCTTGTCATACCGCTGACCATCCCGTTCTCGTTTCCCCTTAGCCGAAGGATAATATCGTAAAAACGCAATCACTCTATTTGGAGGATGCACCAATCCTTTCACATCAAAAATCAACCCTTCGGTCGTTTCAACGAAATCTCCTTCTCGGACAGCTAATTGTGTATTTATTATTGACACCACCAATTAGGAAAGGACTCATAGAATAGGTTCAATGAAACAAAATCCTTTCGCAAAGGTGGTCTAATATTCGCGCCCAAATGAGGGAATGGTGAATTCTTCTTCGGACCAATTCCAATACGAACCATTCCACTTCGGAGCAATATTAGCTGGGTCTACAGATCCAACGTTCTTATACTGCTGCATCTGCCAAACCTCATGAACATCATCTTCCTGGTGTGTCAATGAAAGAAGATTTAGAATCTGACCCAAGCTTCGAGAAGGCACTTGGACATTCACAACGCACCCGATATTCGAGATTGTAGCAAAAGCCAATGGCATCTGGGCAACAGCAACAACAATCTGCTCAGCGATGTGAGGTTCACACCGAATAGCAAACGTGATAAAGAAAGGTAATTGTGGTGTTGAAAAAATAAAATATGGTTCTAATGTCTTTTCCTTACTTAAGCGAGTTTTCCGCGTTGAAACTGTTGTTCGCGGAGCTTCTATTCCTCTAGCACTTAATCGTTGGAGTATTTTCTTCATATTGGCCCGACCATCACCAATGAGAAAACAAGCAAGATAATAGTCCAACTGATCAAAGGAACGTGCTAATGTATTGGATAATCCCCGTGGCTTCGGTAGAACAGCCCAATTTTCCCGGACGAAATTGAGTAGTCCCATAGAAGACACATCGCCTTCAATTAACCAGGTACTGGACTCATAATCAAAATGGTCGAAGCATATCGCTTGATAATACTTCTGAATCTCATGAATCTGACATATTTCGAAGAACTCGTCATCCAAAAATTGTATCTGGTCAAGGAATAGTTGAACTGGTTTTCCTTGATCTGGAATTCGAAAACCAACAAACCCTCGCCGAAAGGTAGTATCGAAAACAGCTGTAGTCAGATAGGTCGACATCTCATTGTTGAAGATGGCTTGAACCCGTTTAGAAAGATCAACCCCCTTTGTAACAAAGAAGATACCATAATGTCTTAGCTTGAATCTGCCCCAATCCACAAGATTGGCGAAGCGTAACCCAATTTTTTCTTCTAAAACTTTGAGATCTTTTCTCATAGTTGGCATACTAATTTTGAGTTCCTTTGCCACCTGTGCCTGAGGAGTTTTTGGACGCTGATAAAGTATACTAAGTAGTCGAAGCTCTCTTCCATTTAGTCTCTCTGTTTCATCAGTTACTAAGCCACGAAGTAAATCACGGGAAACCTTTTCATATGATGTGATATTGAACCGCAAGATTACTTTTAGACGACGGACAAGAGAATTGTAAATCCGCTCGCGTGGTGCTGTTGATAATCCGTCAAAATATCTGTGGGGAACCAGCTCATAGTCTTCATGAGTTAGGGGTATACCCTTAACTCGCTTAGAATATACTCGGAGATTATCGAGTAATTGTGTTACTTCAAGAAGTTCCTCGCTTGGGCGCATCGAGGACTGAATATTGCCCTTCAGAGTGTTGAGCAAATCCCATGCATCCGCTGCCATTGCCACGCGCGCCACACCATCGTCAGAAAGAAAGATTATGGCATAAAAAGTTTCCTTTTGACGAAAAAGCACAAATTTAGAAGCGGACTTAATTCTCTGTTAGACAAAAACGTGAACCCAACAGAGTTTAAGTGACAACATGCGATTACCCGTTCTCTGTTCGCCGATTCGGCTTTTTTGTCAGCTCCGTTACCCGCTCCATGAACCCCCATATAAAGGCTGCTGCACATTGATTGTATTAGATTCCAGCAAACACACTCGCAAGGGAAAAACCCACCGGATGTGAAAACCGAACAATGGAACCGCACGCAACGAATCCGTTTCCGTACTAAAGACTGACTGAGATGGCTTGCTCAGTCGATCATTAATCAACACGGTATTGGGCTCACATTCTGATGTTTTTCCCACTTGTGTTTAGAAAGGTGGAGAAAAAAGTGGCTACAGAAATAATGGAAGGAACCCAGCGAATTGTAAGCGTCATTGACGCCCACCCAATCGATATCGACATTACCCCAAAGACGGGAAGTGAAGACCTTCGTGAAATCGGAGCGATTGGTAGCTTGTTACTAGAATTAGTCAAGGATACCTGTGGTCTTAGTGGTCGGATCACCGTGGAAGCTACTCCAGCAGGAGTGCGTGTCCGCGTTGAGCCGGCTGGTCATGAAGTCTCAAGCGTCGCTAGCATTGGGGGTGCTTAGTATGGCGACACTGAGGGGAATTGCCGTGACCACAGGGACAGATGACAATAGCGACCCAGTTTTACGCCTAGCCCGGTCCTTTTTGCGGTCGCAAAATGTCACGGACTCTATTGACCAGCTTGAGAAGGTTGAGATGAACGACGTGTTCCGCCTCCTGGAACGCCTTTCTCAGCAAGTCGATCGAATGGAATTACGTCGGCTCTATGATCTTCTCACCGAACTCGTCGTCGTGCGAGAGAATCATCTTCTCGTCAAAAAGGAATCGCACGAGGCCCGGCTCAAGAATGCCATCCAGCACACAGGTCGATTGGGCAAATTCGTTAGCTTAGTCCTCGATGATGCCACCTAACCAGTCATAGGGCTCTGTCCCAGTGTTTCTCGCCTGCACTGGGACAGAGTTCGACTGGTTTAAACTGGCTTTCCTCGGGATTGAGAAAAAAAGGTCCAGCGGCAAATTGACCAAGAGGGGCTCTGGGGCCTACTGTATTATTATCGAACTTGGGGTTTCTTCCCCCTTCTTGGTTACCTCTCTAGTTTTTGGTGTGATTGTTACTTGAGGAGTTTGATGAATTCTTTGGGTTCTTCTCCCTCTTCAACGATAATGACTTCTTGATGTCCTGCTCGTTGGCCATCATATCCTTCAGCTATTCGCATGCCTTCCCAGCGTTCGAAGGCGGTGGATCCTTTTCCTCGCCAAATATAGATTTTATTGTAAGTATCTAAAAGAAAGACATCACCTGTATCAAGAGAGTCTTTATCGCGTTCAACTTCGTAAAACATTTTCAATTCATCTTCGATGTGTACACGGAAAAGTTTGAACTCGTGTTGTTTGAGTGCGACACGTTTCAGAATCCCCTCAGTATCTTGCTCGGTTACTACAATCTTATCACTGAATAATTCTAAAAACGCTCTGGGTTCTTCTCCTTCATGAACCGTAACAAGTTTTGCGGTTCCCTTTCGATCTTGGTCTTTCCATACCGCGGTAACCGCTCCAATGAATTGTTCATCAGGTGTGGACTTGTTCCCAATCCATGAGTAAATGATGGGTCCGGTGTCAACTAGGTATACGTCACCTGTTCCGAACTCGTTTAGGTAATTTTGAGGGACGCGGACAAGTTGGTCCTTTTGAATATGGTATTTAATGAATTTCTCAGGCATTTCTTCCACGCTCGAAGTGCTTGACCGACTAAGTTGGTCGATTGATAAGATTGCAGCTGTAGTTCTCGTCTTTATAACTTTCCTTCTTCGCTGTCGGCACACTCTTAAGCGGGTGACACTGAATTCCCGAATGACCTGAATATGCCTTCACCCACAACTCTTCCCTCGTCATATTCCGTTCATGTTCTACCTAAGTTAGGGCTCATTCATCATAGTGATGATGTTGGTAATCGCATTTGTCAAGCTAGTACGGACAGTGGCTTCGCATTATATTCCGGCGATATCTTAGTCATTGCACAGACTATCATCTCACGAGCAGAGGGACGGACAGTTAATCTTTCTCATGTTAAGCCTTCTGCAGAAGCCCTGGCGCTAGCGGATAAGCTGGATAAACGGCCTGAACTCGTTGAAGTGATTTTACAGGAGGCTACTCGAGTCATCCGTGCTGAACAAGGGCATCTTATTGTGGAAACCACTCATGGATATGTATGTGCTAATGCAGGGGTCGATTCGTCCAACGTACCCGACTCTGATTGTGTAACCCTTCTCCCAGAAAATCCCGATGCTTCAGCTGAGCGTATTCGCCAGACCATAAGAAACCAATTAGACATTGAGGTCGCCATTATCATTTCTGATACGCATGGGCGACCTTTCCGCGAAGGATCCATCAATATCGCCATTGGAGTTGCGGGATTTCTTCCTGTGAAAAGTTACATAGGACTCACAGATTTGTTTGGATATGAGCTTCGATCGACTAAGGTTGCAGTGGCTGATGAGCTGGCATCCGCCGCGGAATTACTTATGGGCGAAGCCAATGAAGGAAACGCAGTGATTGTGATTCGTGGATATGACTTTGAAAAGGGGCTAGGTTCAGCTCAGATGCTAGTTCGAGAACCTGATCGGGATCTCTTTCGACGGTGAGTGAAATCATGGTTAAACAGATTCAGCGTGTGGGAGTTGCTTCAGCCGAACCAGAAGGATGGGAGACTAGCCGCGTTGTAAACGAGATTCAGCACAAGGGCACTGAATGTGTTCTATTTGATGTTACCGAAACGATCGTCCGTGTGGGGGGGAAGCATCCTC
>JABXGX010000260.1 GCA_016550405.1 archaeon
GCTGGGGCATTGATATTCAGAGCGTTAATCTTCAGAACATTGAGCTTCCAATGGATATGAAGCGCGTGATTGCCCGACAAGCTGAAGCTGAACGTGAACGACGCGCCGTTATCATTAAGAGTGAAGGAGAACTCGTTGCGGCTCGAAACCTCCAAGAGGCTGTTCAACAAATGAGCACTCAAGCATTATACCTTCGAACCCTGTCCAGCCTTGAGGATATCAGCTTCGATCAAAGCAATACCATCGTCTTTGCCATCCCAATGGACATGGTCAGAGGTGAAATCATGGGATTGGCAGGTCTTGTAGGAGCTGGTCAACCCGCTCCCGTAAAACAGCTGCGCCGTAAACGTACAGAGAAATAGACAGCACATGCGTTCAAAGCGTAACGGAGTCAACTAACCTAAACTTTAGTTGACTTCATTATTCTTTTTCTCACTACGCAAATGATCCTAGCTATAGGATAAGGCTATTTCTTTGCCTTCTTTTTTCCCCAGAAATCGGGGACCTTCCCTTCTCGGGGTCCCCATGGATCGGGATTGTCATTGCCCGAATATTGTAAGCGGAACCCGGTATCGAGTTCAGTAACCTGAGCTTCTTTTAGAACCGCTTGGCCAGCAACCATACGTTGAATCTGATTGGTGCCTTCGTAGATTTGGGTTAATTTAGCACCTCGCATCATTTGTTCTGCGGGGTATTCCTTCGCGTATCCATAACCACCCATGATTTGAATGCAGTCCAATGTGTTTTGCATGGCCGAATCCGTGGCAAAAAATTTGGCACAACTAGATTCCTTAGTATTACGTTTTCCTTGGTCAACAAGCCAAGCTGAATATCGTGTAGCCCAGCGAGCATGCATCGCACGGGCTTCCATCTCAGCAATCAAGAAGTTGATGCCCTGGTAGGCCCCGATGGGTTTGCCAAATTGTCGTCGGTGGTTGGCAAAGATGGCGGCTTCATCGACTGCCCGTTGGGCGATTCCAACACCAAGTGCGGCGATGGCCGCACGGGTCCGGTCAAGGGTTTGCATCGCATATTTGAAACCTTTCCCAACTTCACCAAAGAGGCAATCTCCTGGAATTCTGACATCCTTGTACTCAATCTCAGCCTGGAAGGAGGCGCGTTGACCCAACTTATCTTCCAGCATCACAATCTTCACACCAGGAAGCTCGGCATCCACCATGTGGACAGCCATTCCCTTATACCCCAATGAGGGATCAACAGTTGTAAAGACACTGTGATATTTTGCTACGTGACCATTTGTGCTAAAACACTTACGACCATTGATAACCCAGTCAGCCCCATCCTTGGTAGCCGTGGTTTTCACGGCTGCAGCATCTGAGCCAGCCTCGCGTTCAGTGAGACAAAACGCCGCAAATTGGGGGCTTTTCCCGCTAGCGAATGGCTTGATGTATTTCTCCAGCTGGTCAGAAGTTGCAGTAATTAGAAGGGGAGTAAGAGCAAGGTTATTCGCTAGTATAGTGGTTGCGATTCCTCCATCACCATATCCAATGGCTTCACCGATTAGAGTCTCTTCCACCATAGAATGGGCAGGCCCCCCATACTCTTTGGGGATATGCGAGTTCATGAGCCCTGCATCAAAGGCTTTCTGAGCCAACTCCCATGGAAATTCATCCGCTTCTTCGAGTTCCCGTGCATACGGGACGATCCATTTCTTGGAAAAGGCCATTGCGGTGTCATAGATTTCTTGTTCACGTTTCGCCAGGGCAAAATCAACCATGAATATCAGCCTCAGATAGGGTGAGGCGACTAGATAGGAACCCCGCTTAAAAGTGTGTAGCTCGTGCTGAGAATAGTAAAAGCATACGTACGAGCGTATACCTTTATATGTCGCGAACGTGCTTTTAAAAAAAGGTGCAGGCTAGCGACAACTTGGTTTCTGCTGAATCACTAGTGCGGTGAGAAATTTGGCACCTCTCTCCCCCCCTAGAAAACCATTCCCTCTCCGATGTAATTTTCTTCGAGGTGTCTAATCCGCCAATGCACTGGTTGATGCATCACAGAACCCACCTAATGGGGAGCATTAAGTACAACCCAGTTTCAAAAAATTACAGACAATTCTTAACATTGCTTAAACGGGCTATCTGCGACTTAAACATCCTGCAACAAGAAGGGCCACGACTCCCACCGCGAGCAAGAAGATAGACGCCACCGAGGATTGGGCACCCAACAACGGGATTAGTAGTAATCCAAACCCAGCCACCATGAACACAATCCCCATAAAAATCAACAAAATTACAATCCGTGGTTGCGAGAACATGTTTGATCCCCTACATTTTGTCAAGCATGAGTGGGATGTTATTACTTTTGGATGTTCCGTTTCACGACTAATCAATCGGAGACTGCATTCTATTCAGCTTGCTGCATTAAGCAAACCCAAGAGCGTTCTTGGCTGGCAATTCCGATAGGTCGCCAACCAAATTTTGCCATGCGGTTAATCCCTTCAGTGAGTGTATCGGGTCTTTGTGAAGCCAACATGATATATTCAGCAGGGATGTTGTCTGGTCGGATTTTCCCTCGCAATACATCTTCAACTTGAACTAGGTATGGACTAGACATAATTAATACCGAAACTCAGTTCCTATTCGCCCCCTTAATTATTGCGCCGCTGAGTAAGGCTTTTAAAGTAAAACAA
>JABXGX010000261.1 GCA_016550405.1 archaeon
CGCCGCGACCTCTACGCCAACATCGTCCTCTCCGGCGGCACCACCATGTTCCCCGGACTCAAAGAACGCCTCCGCAAAGAAATCATCGAACAAATCCCCGAAAACGTCGAAGTCAAAATCGTCGCGCCACCAGAAGCTTATCATGCTGGTAAGCGGGTGAAAGCGCATGTATTCGGTGTGGATCGGGGGCTCAATTCTTGCGTCACTCAAAACCTTCCAGCGTATATGGAATTAGAAGGCCTAGTTGCAGCGCAAGTGGGTGACCAAGAAAGAGTACATGGAACAGGGTGCCGGCGTTATTCACCGGTGCTTCTAGCCGCAGCGTGACTGCTCGAAAGAAAATGGGTGCTCACTTGGTGCGCACCCCTCCCCTCTCTTTTTTTATTATTTCCTTTTTGATTAAGGTTTTACTGTCTCTTTTCGTGTTTACTTCTTACATTACGATGAATTCGAGAAATATGACTTAGCAGCTTGAGAATATCCCGTGGTTCAAGTGTGAGTTCTTCGTCAATATGATGGTTAATTGTCCTATGCAGCATTTCCCTGGATATTTTTCTACTAAGCTTTCCACACTTCTGTTGAAGATAAACATCGAGAGAACCAATGAGAATTTCTACTTTTCTATATCCTTCATGATAAAGTGAGTTTCCATGGATTCTTCCAAGAAGGTCACCATGTTTTAGGACCAGTTGAAGCACCTTTTTTGCTGTATCGTAAGATTGATTGTGAGCTCCTCCAAATCCTGAGAATGTTTTGTCTTTAAAAGGAGCCATGTGAATGCCTACATCACGAAAGATGTGTGTAAATTGCTCAAGAAGGACGGGATGAGCACAACGGAAGCCGATTGCTGTAGTGCAAAAACCATGCTGGTTATTATAGGCTGTTATGTAACCTTCTGTTCCAAGAAGGAGCAAGGCCATCAACTCTTTTTCCAGATGATTTCCTTCAATTAAGAAACTTGCATTTGGCTGAGATTCACAAAAATACGATTCTGCAGATTGACCAACAGCAGGTTTGCATTTCAATGATGGAGTTAGACGGTAAATTTCGTTAACGATTTCTTTTTGCCAATACTCAGTATCCGGCGTGTTTCGGGTCTCACCCGTTTTAGTACGATACTTAGATGGAATCATGTAACTGGTTGGAACTTCTCCAGATATTTGCCAGACGCAATCAAACAAGAGATCGTGAAATAACTTGTTCCGGTTGTAAAAGTAGATGTTACGGCTCCGACGACCTCCTCCTTCAGTTAAGAGTAATAGTAGTGCGATTGTCCTTGCGTCAACACCGTTTTCAATCCATTTAGGAACGAAGTCAGTTAGAGGATATTCAAGCTTTGAAACTGTTTCAAAGCTGAATGTCTTTCGAAGGAATCGATTTAATTCAGCCGAATTGATAAACCATTGATTTCTATAGTTTCTAGCTCCTAGTTGCTGAATTAATCTATTTGGGGCATTTTTCGTGATTACGGTTTGTCTTTGATTTGGTGTTGGGCGTAACCAACGAGCGATACTTAATGCTTTCTTGCGATGGACTTTCCCTATTAATGGAAACTCGATACACCATTCGTTTGTTTTCAGGCATACATATGTCGCATGTACCGTGGTTTCATCAACTTGTATACAATCTGGGCTATCATGAGTCAATGGTTCATGTCTCACGGAGATTTTTCACTCAAAGCGCTCGGTTTTGGTTGCTTTTTATGCGTTATGGTGTTCCGCAAAAGGCGATTAAAACCAAACACCAACTAACTAGACCATTAGGTTCTTCCCCGACTGGAATTAATGTGTTAGAAGTTGATTGGTCATGAGTTGTGGACGATGCATCACTATCGACGAGCACTTCAATCAGAACTATGTTGCCAAAGAGCTCCAACTGTATCGTAGTACGGGGCCAGAGAAGACGACTCAAGTGCTGATTGATGCCCTCATTGCAGAGGGTGTGTCTGGTATGACCCTGCTTGACATTGGCGGAGGCGTAGGTGCCATCCAACATGAGTTACTGAGCGCTGGAGTGAGCCGCTGTATTAGTGTGGAAGCCTCGTCAGCATATATCGAAGCGGCAAAGGAGGAGGCGCAGCGTCAGGGACATGTGAAGCGTATAATACATCAATATGGGAACTTCGTGGATTTGGCTGCAGATATCCCCCCGTGTGATATTGTAACATTGGACAGAGTGATCTGCTGTTACCCTGATGTGGAAGAACTGGTAGAGAAGTCCTCAGCATTGGCGGGAAAACTGTATGGCTTGGTTTATCCGCTGAATAATCGGAAGGGGAGGTTTCTCGGTGTATTAGAGAATCTTATCTATCGTCTTCATCGAAGTTCATTTCGTTACTTTGTGCATTCCACAGAAGTGGTTGAGGATATTGTTCGCAGGAATGATTTTAAGCGACGCTTCTATCGAGAGATCGGCAAGTGGCAGATTGCCATCTTTGGACGGAGTCAATGGTGAGGCTATGATATAAACTGAAGTGCCAGTCTCCCCATTGTGTTCCTCGTTCTCATGGTTGGTAGCAGCTAACATGGAACAGGGTGCTGGTGTGATCCATCGCCACTATTATACGGTCATCACCTATTGGGGCGCCTGTCCTCACCTTTCTCTCTTTTTTTTAGCTCTCTTTTTTGTTTGAGTTGTTTTGTGTTTTCTTTGGGTCGCTGGTGTCTTTGTGGCTAGTGGGTTTTTATTTCGTGGTGTTCCTGTTAGGGTGGGATGGGTTATGCAGTTCATTGTGTTTGTTGAAGTGCCTCTAGAGGAGTTGGAGGCGTATATTGAATCGTGGAAGGATCGCGTTTCGAAGAGTAAGGCTATTAGATTCGTTGTGCCGCCGTCGTCGATGCCTGAACCCGTGCAGGGCATCACGAGTTGTATGGTCTTTGATTTGGATGAAACCCTCGTTCCACCTCAGGTTGTTATCGAACAGCTGTTGGTCCCCTTAACTGAAGCCGGATTGAAGGTCAGATTGCAGTATTTGTTTGAGGATGCGAAGCTTGAGAAAGAATTGAAGAAGTTTCGTCAGGGGAAACAAAAAGCATTGGAGGAGTGGAAGCAGAGCACCTATTC
>JABXGX010000040.1 GCA_016550405.1 archaeon
CCTACAAACTTTATTTTCTCCGTCGGGACATCGGGCACTAACCCTACAAACTTCGCGCTGTCAGGATTAATATAACTTCCAAAGGCACCTGCAAGAAGGACCTGATCGAGATCCTTACTCTTCACGTTGTTCCTCTTCATTAAAATCGAGCATCCCGTGAATATTGCCGCTTTGGCCAGTTGTATCTCATTAATATCCTCTTGTGTAACTGTTATTTCTCTGCCAGTTGCAGTTTCGTTATTCCAAGCTAGTACAAATTCTAGGTTATTATTATCAATCCTTAATCGCGGTATTTTCATATTCCTGTTTAACCGGCCTCGCCGGTTTATAATTCCGCACTTTGCCATTTCAGCTACAATATCAATCATGGCAGACCCACATAACCCTCTTGGTTTAACATCACCTACTGTCTCATACCTAACTTCATAATCTGAATCTGGGTTGATGTACACTCTTTCGATTGCACCAGTCACAGCTTTCATTCCGTGTTTGATGTGGACTCCCTCAAAAGCGGGTCCCGAAGCGCAGGAGCAGGATAAAATGTCTTCTGAGTTGCCGACAAAAACCTCTGTGTTAGTACCGATGTCTAGAAGTAAGGAAAGTTCTTCTGATTCATGAATTCCACTAGACAGGACATCTGCAACAGCGTCAGCGCCAACGAAACCAGCTATAACCGGTAACACGTGAACGTTACCCTCTGGATGAATTTTGATATTAACTTCCTTGGCTTCAACATCTATTGACCTTCTTAGGGACGGCGTAAAGGGTGAGAGGGCTAGGTATTTCGGCTGAATGCCTAAGAAAAAGTGGTGCATCGCTGTGTTTCCAGCGATTGTTGCTTCATAGATGTTGTGAGAATCAACACCTGCTTGAGCGCACGCATCACGTAATACATCATTTATTCCTTCGAATGCTAGTCTTTGTAAGATTCTTAGTTTTTCTTCATCGTCAGTAGCAAAAGCAATCCTTGATACAATGTCCTCACCATGGATAACCTGGGGGTTTTCAACAGAGCCCACGCCTATGGTTTTACCAGTTGTCAAGTCCACAATGCAACCGACAATCTTCGATGTACCGATATCAATGGCTAATCCTAGCAGCCTTTTAGATGTGTCACCTTTTTCGATCGCAATAATTTTGTGACTATCCCATAGAGTGACCGTGATGTTCCAATTTGCATTGCGAAGGATATTGGACAGGTTCTTTAAAATTCCATACTCGATTTCTAATTTACCGAGGGCGTATTTTTCTTTTAAGAAGTCAAGAATCCTTTCATAGTCTGGTCTAATGTCAACCAAAGTGGGTTTCGTTAATGTTGTGTAATATTTTGCAACGAGAGGGTTTATCGGTACAGGTCTTTCTAAACCAGTAACTTGAATTTTACGTACTCCGACCCTACTTTCTTGAGGAACCATTACGGTGATATTTTTCTTAAGCCTAGTACGACAAGCTAATCTATAGCCTGAATCAATTTCCGAGGGGGATAAGTGGTTTATTTCAACCTTTGAAACTTTAGTCACAGCTTTTTTTTCTCGGACAACAATCCTACATTTTCCGCAAGTCCCCTTTCCGCCACATTCGGATCTTATATCAACACCAACTTTACATGCCGCCTCTAATATGCTAGCTCCGGATGCAATTCTTACCTTACGCCCCTCTGGCTCAAATATGACAGTAATGAGCTTTTCCTTTTTTCGTTTCATGATAGAAGTCTACCTTAGTGATTAAATAACTTTTACCAGAGATTCGTAAAGTCCTTAAAAAATAGGAAAATAAATGAGGTGAGCTCATGTTAACTAGATAGGTTCACGACGAATCCCTCCAATGATTGAATGAGATTCCGATATTGCCATTTTTAAATCATAAGCTTTTTATTAAAGGTCTTATCAAAAGCTCGTTAAAAATTTTGGACACAATGAGTAAAGAAAAAATTACTATTCATGAGGTTATTTTATGGGAAAATCCGAAAATTTTGTCAATGTTTTGGCAGATTTGAAGGAAACAGAGGCTATCAAGATTGTTGAAGATAGGTTGAATGCTGGTGAAGACC
>JABXGX010000262.1 GCA_016550405.1 archaeon
AAGAACCATGGTGTTTTTCCTGTGATAATTCAACCATTTCCGCATAGATTGTAGAGTAGACCTGTTCGCAAAAGAGAGTTCGTTTTCTGTTTTACAATGCTGTTGTGAACCCAAATAACAAAAAGGAGTAGGAGAAATTGAGTACTGAATTCGAATAAGGAGATCTTGACTTGGTGGAAGATATTATCCTGAGGTATACTACAGTGGACAACGAAAAGGTACAGGTTCAGATACCTCCCGATAAAACTGATATCGCGTTCTATGATCGCGATATTGTTGAGTTGGACCTCTCGCCTATTAACCGACGTACCGAAATTGAAGAGCTAGATTTGCGAAGAAACCAATTGACCAAAATTGATCTTGAACCACTTCAATACTGTCCGAACTTGAAGAACTTGCGGTTAAGTGGGAATCAGTTAACTCAAGTCGATCTAGGTTCGCTTGAGCATTGTTTGCGATTGCGGAGACTGGGATTAAGTAATAATCAGTTAGTGGAGATTGATTTGGCTGCGTTACAAACATGTACGAAACTCCGAGAACTTCATTTGTCAGTTAATCAATTACAGAAAATTGATCTTTCCTCCCTTCATCAATGTACGGACCTTCAAGAAGTGCGCCTTAATTGGAACACACTTCGAGATATCGATTTAGCCCCAGTTGGGCAGTGGAGTCATCTAGAGGATCTGATTCTGGATCGGAATCAGTTAAGGGAAATTAATTTGGCACCATTAAAACAGTGTACAGACCTTCGAACGCTCAAATTAGGAGAAAATCAATTGACCTCCATCAATTTAGAACCACTTCAAAATTGCCCAAAGCTAGAACTCTTGTATTTAGCTGCTAATCCTTTTAAGAAAATTGATTTATCACCGCTCTTTTCGTGTCCAGTTTTAGGGCTATTTTCACTGAATTCAGATATTGAGTTAGTTGCAGACGCGGTACTCAAAGACACGAAAACCATTCCAACGGCAATTCAAGATCTGAAAGAAAAAATCATTTGGCAGGAGTGAATTACATCATCTTAGGTGACGTATTTCACTCAGCATATGTCCATTCCCGATCTGATAGTCCAAGTGCGTTAGTTTTGTAAGCGCAGATATTATGGCCACAAATCTTTCCCACACTATTCTTCCTTGTCCTCATTTTCGTACTCTTCAGACCACCCGATATCGGTTCTCTTGACGCGTTCACCGGAGATTAACACATATTCACGGTTCTTGCGAGAGCGTGGTCGACGATGCAAATCCCGCATAACCCGTCCTTCAGTTGAGTCTTCATTATCTGTTTCTTCGCTCAAATTCTATCAGCTCCTATATTGTATTGGGTATGGATTGAAAGCCAGTCTCAGCGTCCTATTCTAGCTATGCTTAATCGTTCAGCATAGCAGTTGGTGGCTGAGAATGGTTTGGAGGTTTATTCTACTACAACATTTGTGGCTTTTTGTCCGCGGTCGCCGTCTTCGATTTTGAAGCTGACTTTGTCACCTTCTTTGAGTAGGCGGGCGCCTTCGACTTCGCTGCCATGCACGAATACGTCGGTGCCGGTTTTGCGTTCGATGAAGCCATAGTTGCGGTCGGGATTAAACCATTTGACTGTGCCTTTTACCATAATGTTCACCTCGATTTACTTGCGTTGAGATGGGGTTATCTCTCAGGGATAGGTGGCTGTGTCACGCAACCGTGCTGTTCCGTAGAATACAATTCAGGGGAATAGCTACCTAGCACGATAAGCTAAAGCTCTTTAAATAGCGAAACTAAATCCTATTTGCTA
The DNA here is from genome assembly GCA_016550405.1 of archaeon. The sequence goes on from JABXGX010000262.1 coordinate 1,771, forward strand.
ACAACAAGAGGGAAGCCGAGAGCGCTTATAGGTGTTGCCATTCCTTGTCTGTGGCAGTAGCTTTACCCACGATTAGGCGCTCCAAGTGGTTTTAGGGTGCGCCATATGTTCGCACAAATGATTGTCGGAGACCTAAATACAAAAGCATGACTGATTCAAATCACTGACCAAGTAGTGTTACCAGCCTTTCCGCTAGAGCTTCTATTCCTTATCTTAGGTGTAGTTATCATCCTTGTGATCATCGTCGCCATCATTGTCTTAATCAGACGCCATCGCAAATCCTAGTGGAATAATTGATCGCTTGAATCAAGTGATTGATGTTTCAATGCTTTACGTGCTCCTTTATGGACAATTGAAGACGTGAATAGAATTTCTAGTTAATTATGTGAAAAACAGCGTTGTATCACACTGTATGGAGGGAAGAAAAACAAGAGTTTACATTTCGCCGATATCTTCGTGCCAGAGATGCGGATTAGCATCTATGAATGTGCGCATCATTTCTTTACACTCAGATAAATCCAAATCAATAACTTCGACACCGTGTGATTTCATGAAATCTGGAGCACCGGCAAAGGTAGTAGATTCACCAACTATAACCCGTTTAATCTTGAATTGGACCACGGCTCCGGCACATAAGTAGCAGGGCATTAGAGTGGAGTAAAGTGTGGTTCCTGCATAACTACCAACGCGACCAGCGTTTTGAAGGCAGTCGATTTCTGCATGCAGGATGGGATTATTTTGTTGTACTCGTTGATTGTGTCCTCCCCCAACAATCGTTCCATCCTTGACCAACACAGAGCCAATGGGAATGCCGCCCTCGCTGCGGCTTTTCTTCGCTTGTTCAATAGCTGCTTGCATGAAAGGATCCATCGTTTGATTCACCATTCTATTCAGTAATCATACAATTCAGAAGCTTGCCAAAAAAACTATTTCACCTGATGTTCGACCGCTAGCTGACGGCCTTTTCCCTGCGAATTCTTGAGGGCAGTTCACCTGTTTTGGTTATCTGCACTTTTAGTTTTGGCGCGGTTTTCCGATTGGACAAGCGTCGATACATATTGTGCATTCGATGTAGCTATTGGGCGTTGGGCGTCGAGTGAGTTTCTTTTCGATTTGACGGACATCAGTGGGAACATCTTGTGCATGTGGTTGTTCGGCTGCGTAGGTCAGGCATCGAGTAATCGTAATTTGATATGGTTCCAAAGCCTTTGTGGGACATGCTTTGATGCATTTTTCACAATCGCCACATAGGTCATCTGTGAATGGCTTATCTTTGTCAAGTTCAGCGTTTGTGAGCACAGCTATTAATCGGATTCGCGG
>JABXGX010000263.1 GCA_016550405.1 archaeon
GGCATCGGGTTCTCTGGAATTCTTCAACCCAATGGAACCGATGGCTGGTACTCTACCACATTCCAAGTTGAAGCAATCACGGTGGGCACATATACAATTACGCTTCGGGCTCAAATCGCTGCGTACGAAGATGCAACTGCACAAGTTCTGCTTTATGTCGCTCCTCAACCGACCAGTGCTACCCTCATTGATGCATACACAACAGATCAGGCAGGGCTTAGTAACAATAGCATCACCGATTTCGACACCTTACAAGTGCCTATTAATGATCTATTAGTTCTAACCTTCAATTACTCAGGGCTTTGGAACCAACTTATTCCCAATGCAACCGCACAAATCAGTTATCAAGTTGGCTTCCAATCCATTCAATATATCGGCAATGGTCTCTACCGAGTTATCATCAATTCCAGTACAGTACCCATAGGATCCTACTCTGCGGCTGCTGGATTCTCAGGACAAAATTATGAAATATCTATTCTTAGTTTTACAATCGATGTAACTCTCATCCCAACGGAGTTATATCTGCTCAACCCGATTCTCGACACGGACTTTCATGAGCTTAATATTGGAGACCTCTTTCGAATCCGCGTTAATTTTACTGATCTCGCTCACCTTACATACATTTCTGAAGCTACTTTGACTCTTGATATTCCCGGTGTGACTCTTGGCCCCATTCTCATGCAAGAAGTCGAACCAGGTATCTATGAAGCAATTGGGCTCAGTGTTCTCCTCGAAGGAGTCTGGGAACTCAATATCGTAGCCTCAAAGACGGACTACGCACCAGCCACCTTCAGGCTTCAACTTATCGTCCAAGTCCCTGAAGTCTCCCGAAGCCTCATCACCTGGGGACTTATAGCCGCTGTTATTGGCATCATCATTCTCATTGCGTGGGTTGCCTACACCCGTGTATTTGCCATTCCTTGGCTGGTTCGAAAAATGCGAAAAATGTCAACCACTCTTGGTAAAGGAAAGATGACTAAACTTTCCAGCCGGGATCAGCGACGGATATCTAATCGGTCTGACCAAATGGGCGATATAATGCAAGACGCCTATGGCAACGCAAAAATTGCCTTTGTTGCAAGCTCTATTCCCATTGTCGTCACAATTGATGAACGAGAAGCCGAAGAAGTTGATATCTGGAATGAGCTCGATCAGCTCGAAGGTTTAGGTCGCGACCAGAAACTCGAGCTCTTTGAAGAGATGAAACGCATCCCCGCCAAAGACCGCATCTGGTTCCTCGAAGACTTGAAACGTCAAATGGCCGACGGAACTCGCTTTAGGCGCCCATCAGCTCTCCCACCCGAAGGACTTCTCGATAAGACTGCAGAGGAACAAATCATCCAGGCGCGTCTGGATGCGATTCCAGCGCTAAGTGAACTTGAGAAAAAAACCCTCTTCAAGCATATCAGCAGTCTCCCTCCAGAAGACCGGGACGAAGTCTTTGAAACCCTCAAAGAACAATACGACATCAGAGAAGAGGACGAAGAAGAATCATAATCAAATTAATGTGATTCTGCTTCCTCTTCGTAACATTAGACGGCATTTCACGATGTGTACTAATAATTCACAGACAATTATCTTAACCGCGCATTTCAGGAAATGCATTTAAAGCATAATTCGAGGAGTCTAGTGCACACACTGCATTTCCAGCGTGTGGATTTGGGATAATAGATGGAAACGTAGGTGAGAAACCATGAAATCCCGACATATAACACTTTTCACGCTATTTGTTTTGATAGTGCCTCTACTTATACAACCAATTCTAATTACTCCGGCTATATTGAGCACAAATCACTTGAACGCTTTATCATCCTCAAGTGGTATATCAACCCCGAATAGTGCTAACAGCTCACCTGCTTTTCCAAACGGTCCAGTTCCTCCATCACCAGGATGGAGCGGACTCGGTGACAATCAACCAGTCATCGAATCTGCAGAAGGAATCAATTCCTACCAATATGTAGATTTGATCTCTAATCCAAATGCATCAATTGACTTACCAGAATATTGGCAAGGGAATTATATAGAAATCGCTGTTTTCTATTTACAAGATCAGCAAGAATGGATTTCTGATGGTGGCTTCCCCACAGGTTCAGGAGGGTCTTCTGGATCTTGGGTTTACGATGAGGATGACCGAGCTACTAGTAATATTGCGGGGTCATGGGTTTCAAGTGGCCCCAGTGGCGCAGGGGCCTGTGTTTATGTTGAAATGACCATGGGTGGCGGGAGTGCAACTTTTGCTACGGGCGAATATGGGCGTTGGAGTAGCTCTTTTCAGGTACCAAGAGGGAGTGTCACTTCTGCTCGGTTGAATTTTGATTTCTTTCCAAATGATGTAATTGAACGTTCTGAATTTGAAACATACGTTGAGATTGAAGGAACCGATGTGTGGGTTCGCCATATGAAGTATTTCAGAGATAATGGCCTCGACGAACAATGGAATCATGCGAATATTTCGATTGGAGATCCCTGGAATATCTTTGATTTAATTAACGACCCACAGGTCACAATGCGGTTTGGTATTCGGTTTGCATCAGGCGGTGCCACATACACAGGCTGGTCTGATATTAATCGTATGTATTTCGATAATATGTCTCTGTCAATTCAAGCAGAGACACGCCCAGAATATCACGAACTTCAGCTCCGTGATACACAGGGCATAGTTCATGATGTCAACAATACCAGTCCAACAGCGTGGGGAGTTGGACAAGTCAACTTTTCTACAACAGTCGGTCCTGCTCCTCCCCCACTTTATGCAACTTACGATTTTGAATTCCTTTCAAACATCACCTCTCCTCAATCTGGTTCGCTTGTATGCAATTCAACTGTCCAAGCGACATTGGCAACAGAAACCGATGTTGCGTCATACGATGCAGAGAATGCAGTGCCAATCAACTGGTCGCTAGTGTATGATCCTTATATGGACGTATATAACCAACCTGTTGGTGATGGACCTACTAAGTACACACGGGATTACTTCAATCTAACAATTCCCTTAGATTGGACCATTTCCGCTGTATTAGATGTGAATAGTGTAAATCGGAGTGGTCCAGGAGAATATGAAATTTATCCTTTAGGGGCTCGAAATGTTGTTGTTGTGAATGTTACTCTGATTGATATCTACTATCCTTACACAATAATCGCTACTTCAATGAATTACGTTCTCGACATCGATATCTTCGATGCTAGCTCTCCAGGTACGCCAGATTCTGAGTTTCGAGCAGGAGATACACCTAGGGTTAATGCGACAATTAGTGATGATCCCGATGGTGTTTATTCTGGAAATGCAACGTTGACAATATTGGCACCCGATCTGACCGTATGGTATACTGAAGTCAAAGAAGTGAATGCGGTTAATCAAGGGCAAATCACTTTTGATGGAATTCCTTCGCTTTTAGGAACCGGTCAAGTGGGTGTCTTTGAAGTTACTGTGAGCTGGGATAACAGTACTGTAACTAGTGGTGCCACTGAAGTAGGAGGAAACATCGATGCCTTTACTGTGACACATGCAACAAGTCTATCTCGTTATGGTATGGGAAGTAATGTCCCTGTCTTTCTCGGAGAGGAAGCAATTATTCGTGTTCGCTTTGTTGACACCGATGCTAATCAGGGTGTTTGGTCTGCTGATACTGCTGTTTGGAATATCAGTGAAGTAACATGGACAATCAGTGGTTCTTTTATTGACTATGGTGGCGGTATCTATGTTGGAGAAATTAATACCACAACAGCTCCTGATTATGGCGCATATTCGTGTACTGTCACTCTAAACAAATCATATTATGATCCGCAAATCCAGTTGCCTCTTTTCACTATTGAAATCACTAAACACACCACACTTGACTCACCTCAAGCTCCACGGGTGTCGGTGCCTTTTGGGGAAGATATCTTAATTGAGCTTACTTACAATGACACCAGTTCTATTCCTGCAGTTCCCATTGATAATACGGCTCCTGATATCCAAGTGACTTGTGATTGGGATACTATCTCAGGAGGAACTTATACGGGTCCCACCTATTCTTCAGGAAAGGGGATGTGGGAGTTTACTCTTCACACGACAGGTATTCCAGTAAATAGCTATGATGTCACATTCACTGCAAATGCGACAGGGTATGAGTGGCAGCAAATTAAAATTGAGGTGAATGTTCGTAAACATGCCACCGATCTCGTTGTATATCCGCCTGCAGCCACTCCTTGGAATGAAAATACCAGCATTGAGATTTATTTGACAGATGCGGATTTGAGTATTCCAATTACAGGAAATGTGTCTCAAATAACAATTCAAACTTCGCAGGGTACATTCATTTATGATTCGTCTAATTGGGCGCAATATGTCACAAATGGATCTGCTGGAATTTACTTCATTAATGTTACAACTGATGGCTGGTCCATTGGTGCATACAATGATAACCTTGTAAGTGTCACTATGGGTGCGTGGCACCTCCCGGTTTCCAGGACTGTCGATATTACGGTGCGACAGCTCAATACGATTCTCACTTATGAGCCACCTCAAAACACGCCTTGGGGTAATGATGTTAATATCAACCTCTTTTATACCGTATTTGATGCTGCAAGCCATCATAATGGTGAAGGAATTCTTCCTGCAGTAGATGTAACTGTAGATTCCTTAACGGGTGGTTGGACATTAGATCCATCTGATTATGGGGTGGTTCATCTCGGCTTCGGTCAATATTTACTAACAATTGACGCATCTGCCTTTCCTGCGATTCAATCTTACTCTATACAGGTTTTCATCAGTGAAACTTCCACAGGCCGATACGCCGATGCACAAACACCAGCAATTGGCTTTGCCATTCGAACTACTTTCACCGAGCTTACTTACACACCACCTGATCCGGTGGCTTGGGCATCAAATAGCTCAATCATAGTGTTGTATAGAATTAATGATGATCTCAGCTCTCAAAACGGTGATCCCATCCTCGGAGCTCCGTTTGAAGTCTTGGGAGTGGGATGGACCCTCCCTGGAACGAATTATTGGGTAAAAGAACTTGGTAGTGGTTATTATCAAATTTTAGTTGACACTTCGGCGGTCACTGGACCTGGAGCTTGGAGTGTTAATATTTCAATCAATTGGCCAGCTTCACCGCCAATCTATCAGGAAAGGTATGTAATTCCAACGATGACCGTGACAACTCGGGCAACCATCGTGTCCATTTCTTATGGAACTAATGTAGACTATGGCTCCAATATCACAGTCAATCTTTACTACATTGACGTTGCCACCGACTCAAATGTTGATAACGTAACTGAAGGTCCCTATGTTCGAATCACCGTTTACAATACGACCTCCGGGCTTCTACTATCTGATGCAATCCATTGGATTTTTGGACCTGGACCCCTATTCACAATTGAAATCAACACTAGTGCCTTTGCAAACGTGAACACGTTCCACTCATTTACCATTAATGCTTCATGGGTAGCTGGTAATCCACCATTTTATGACTCAGCTGTAGCCATTGCCACAGTCTATGTAGTTGGAACAAAAACTACTGTGACATACATTCCCCCAGAACCTCAACCAATAGGCGATGACCTGATTTTCATTATATATTATAATGCCACAGATACAGGTCTTCCAATTGACAACTCATCAGGTTATGTAGGTCTTGTTGCTTCATGTGTCAATTATCCTGCTTTAACCTTGATCTATACAGTTCAAGAAATCAACGGCGGACTGGATGGGTATCGTCTAATAATCTCAACCTCAAACTTTCCCAATCTGGGTCAGTATACCTTCCGAGTCAATGTCACTTGGCCAATAAATCAAGAACCCTTCTATGCCTCTCAATCAATCCTAATGGGTGGTTATGTACGTGCAATTCACACTTCCCTTACCTGGGAACTTCCAGGAGCTCTTTATTGGGGAGATAATCTAGTTTTCCTTGTAACCTATTATGATGTAGATCATAGCATTGCACTCTATGATCTAACGAATACTACAATAACCACCTGGATTAGTTGGGCTGGCTGGTCGGTTTTACAAATCTTACCGAATGGCACCTATCAAATTCAAGTACCGACATCCAGTGAAAATGTAGGCTTGGCTAGCTTCACCATACGTTTCTCAAGCAATTTCTATGAAACGCGACAACAACTCGTCCAAATAACAATCAATCCCTTGCCCCAGTTTGTCAGCATTTTATCCACCTCACCTTGGACAACAGAATATGCGGGTGAAGTGGTCGTAACTGTTCAAATTCTTGATATCTATGGGCGGCGAATCAATGATTCAACGGTCACTTATCACTGGGGTGGTTTTCCTTCTGCACCAATGGTCTTTCTGGGTAATGGCATTTACAATGTTTCATTTGCTGCAAACCATGATGTTGGAACATGGATTGTCTCAGTTGAATCTGTGAAGACGAATTGTCAAACAGGGATTGGATCAGTTACTCTTTACATCCTGCCAACAGACACAATTCTCACTCTCCTAACTCCCACAATTATAACCGTGGTTGGATCCAGCTTCGTTATCTCTGCGAATTTCAGTACCGCTGATGGAAATCCGATTATTACAGCCACTCTTCTATATGTGTGGGCAGGTGGTAATGGTTCGCTCACACATGTGGGGCAAGGCATTTACAATGCAACCATTGGCAGCCTTGGATTAGAGTTAGGTCAATTCAGTCTCTATGTTACCGCAAGTAGTCCCAATGCGATTGAACGCTTCAATATAGTCAATGTATTTCTGGTAGTCATTCCCACGGATTTGTCTCCAACCGACACAGTCATCGCTGAATATTGGGGTACAAACTTTACAATCAACGTCTATTTCAACGACACTTTCCACAACACGCCTATCACTGGAGCAAACGTGACCTACTTCTGGGGCA
>JABXGX010000041.1 GCA_016550405.1 archaeon
ACCGCAGAGGGAATAGTTCGACAATGTGAAGCTTGTGGAGAGAAGCACTTTGCGTGTCCGAATTGCAATAATTTGCTAACACGTGTTAACATCACTAATGTTAGGGTTATGAAAAGTAGTTGTCCGCATTGTGGATACCAAGATGCAACTATTCACCGTTGGATTCAAGAACAAAGAGGATAAGTACAATAGAATGTGTTAATTTTAAACTCTGAAGAAGAAACCTTATTTGTTGATAAATGAAAACGCTTCTTGTAGAAAGATGGAGAGAAACAACATGTCGAAAAAAGGGCTTTCAGCAAAACCTTCTATGGGAGAACCTTTCATTCAAATTGTGTCCACGGATGATAAAGTGAAACTAGCCAAAGAACCAGTTCTCATAATTGGATTTCCAGGCCCAGGGTTAGTTGGTATGATCTCTGCAAGCCGGATAATCGAAGGATTGGAAATGAAAATAATTGGGGCAATCCGCTCTCCCTTGATTCCACCGGTGACTCCCTTCTTCGGAGGTGTTCTCCGATTACCTTTACGAATTCATGCAACCGATGATGGGAAACTTGTAACGGTGATTTCGGAGTTTCCTTTACCTATGGAAACTATCTTTTTTGTTGCTAGTAAAATCTTAGACTGGGCTACTGAAAACGGAGTAAAGAAGGTTATTTGTATTGAAGGGATTGGTGCCGGAAAACGTACAGAGACTCCTGAAGTCTTTGGTGCCGCAGAGCCCCATTTGCTAACCGAACTTGAGAAGTATTCGGTTCCCAGACTTCAGAAAGGGTTCGTTGCAGGGATTGCCGGTGCCATTCTTAACGAGTGTCTTATTCGAAAACTGGATGGATATTGTTTGCTGGTCACTGCAACTACAGAGCTACCTGACCCAGAGGCTGCTGCAAGCATGGTTTCAGCCATTAATCGGGTTCTTGATGTGGATGTAAGTATCCAATCATTAATTCAAAATCAAAACGTAATCAAGGCTCAATTAAATGATTTAGCAAAGGAAACTCGTCGAGAACAACAAGCCGCACAAGATCACGGATACCGACCGATTCCATTCTATGTCTAAAATTCAGTTCTTAGTTTTTTTATCTGAATCACTTTTGAGAGACAAGCTACATTCCTGCTGTGAGAGAAGAGAGGCGTTGAGTGTTTATGTTAGTCATCCGGGAAATAATCTAACATTAACTCAAGCATTTCTTGTCTTTCGTCTTCATCAATTTCGCGTTTCTTTCGCTTCTTTTCCTCTTCCTTTTCCTCAACAACGACGATATAATCCCGTTCCGTATGTCGAATTGGGAACTTGACTTTGTAGCCTTCTGTCTCTTTAGCTTGGGATCGATAGCCACAGGAGCATTTGAGAACAGTTTTTCCCGCTTTATTTTTTTCCGGACGCAATAGACTACCACATTTCGGGCAGAACTGTATTTTCATTACCCCCCGAAATTTCGTTGCGTGGGATGCCGCGAGTAACGGACACTTAAACCTTTCGTATTGTGCTCTATCCTTTTTCTAAGGGTTCAAGAATTTCGCGAGTCGCATCAACAAGATGAGTACTGGTCAGTTTCACAGATTCTTTAGATTTTGCCTTCTTGATGGCGTGATAAAGGATGAATTCTCGCAGATTCAGAATCTTCTTCACTTGTTCCCCATTAACCCCCTTCGAAGGAGAAAATAAAATTGAGTCAACAACCCCTGGGAGGACCTGCCTATAATACTGTTTTGCGCCATCAGTCATACGTTTTTCCCAACGGTTCATTTCCCTGTGAGTAATAGGTTGTTTTTTAAAAATAGTCCAAGATTCGTTTAACCGGATTATGCCAGTCTCTTCGAACTTTACTCTTAAGGCAACAGTTGTTGTTCTTTTCTTCTTTGATTTATTTTTGGTGGCTGCTTCGACATCTGTGATGATTCCAAGATCTTCACGGGGGCTAAGAAGCCATGACCCTGGCTTAATTAAGATATCTGTTACTCCGCGAATCTGATAAGTAAATTGTCGTTTTCGGAGATCTGTCTTCGTTTCCCCCATACTCTCAGCATCGAGTAGCATTACAACGCGACCACTACGTTCATGCCTTTGTTCAACGCTTAGAATACGCAAGTTTCCTTGAGGTTGTTCATCTGGTGGTAGGGGTAGTTGTTCTGATAACAAAGTCTCAGAGTCTCCCGCGCAACTCCATTAAATTCAGTAATATATAGATTTCTTTTCTGTGACACTGATAAGCCTTGGCTTCTGCATATTTGAATAAGAATGTAGGCTCAAAAACTTTAGAAATACACATCAAGCTTTTCAACAAGTGTTGGTTGGTTGGTGATAATATAGAGGATATTCAGAATCGCCTGACTATCGGATTTGATTATTCGGAGAAACTTAGGTGGCCAGATACCTATGATATAACCTGTTTCATTTTCGGTTAATTCACCAAGAAATGTTACTGTTAGTTTTGTTGTTGTTATGAGAAGGAGAAGAAAGGGGGCAAGAAGCTGTTCAGAATTTGGACCGAGCGTGGAGTCAATAAGGTTTAGTTTTACTGAATAGGTTGGCTGTCTTTTGATAGCGGTTTGTAGTTGTTGGATGAATCCCGCTTGAAGTTCGTAATATTGGTAACCGGTTTTTTGCAAATCAAGGAGTTGAAGTGTAGACCCATCTACGAGTGTTACTGTCCACCTCGTCACGAAAAGCACCTTCATGTATAATGCCTTTTTGGAGATATTTGATTATAGGCTTCGTACATATATCAAAGACCTTTAGAACCGTGTAATTATTCCATGCTTTTTGGCGTATTGGTGGAATTGATCAACTTGTTCAGGTGTAAAGGCAAAATTAAGTGAAGGGTCCAAGACTGTATCTTCAGGACGAAAGAGCTGGAGAACATAATGTGGTGTTTTAAGCCATTTTCGGATCTGATCTATTTGATTTGTAGAATCAATAATTGAGGGAACAAGGGTCGTTCGAAATTCGTACTGTATTTTTGATGCTTTACAGAGAGATACTGTCTCCTTGACTCGTTCTAGAACTGCGCTAGTTGATTGGGTGAGATGCACATATTGGCTCTTTTCCGGCACCGTTTTAATATCAACAGCAATATAATCCAAAAGAGCGGCATCCAGAAATTGATTAAGAACATCAGGTTTCGTACCATTAGTCATTATTCCAAATTCGAGACCATGGTTCTTTGTCCATTCCGCAAGATTTCTTAGAGGAGCTGCTTGTAAGGTTGGTTCCCCACCAGTTACGATTACCCCATCTATAAGATACTGGCTAGCTTCTAGTTCTAGATAAACTAGTTCTAAATCTACTTTGTAATGCTCACCAAATTCTAAGAGGGGAGTATTGAAGCAGAAACGACAGCGCAGGTTACACCCAGCAAAAAAGACAACACAAGATACCTTTGATGGCCAATCGGTTGTACTGAGGAGAGGTTTTCCTGCGATATACGCTTCCACGCGATTCACCATAAAATTAACATCAATTCGTTTGAATAGAATGCGATTCTACTTGAGTGCGGTTCCAGAATAAAATTCCTCGTATTCATTATGTTTGGGAGGGCATATTCTACACCCATAGTCAATCTCGATTCTACAGGAATGTGGAGGCTTTAAGGGTCTTTGAAGACAAAGGATGAGGTATGAAAGCTGATCCGACCTCAAACACCACTTGTGAAAGTTATTATTGCTGGTGCAGCCCAAGCGGGAAAAACCTGTCTAGTAACCAAATTTGTCTTTGACCAATTTCTAGATGCCGCTCCCACTATAGGAATTAATTTTGCACAGAAGGTCAGCTTCGGGAGCTTTGGTCCTCTTAATATGAGCATCTGGGATCTTAGTGGTCAAATAAGATTTCGGTTCCTCATGCCGAGATTTTGTGCTGGAACGACAGGCCTGGTTTTGGTCTTCGATCAGACTCGTCCTCAAACTCTCGAAGAGGCTTGTGATTGGTTAAAACTGGTTCAACAACATGCATATCCTAACGAGAGAATCGTGATTATCTTGGCAGGTACAAAATCAGATTTACCCGTTCATGTTCCGAAAAATCGAATAGATCACTTTTGCCATGAATACCAAATATCTCACTATGTTCCCTGCTCTGCTAAAACTGGTTTGTATGTGGATCGCGTTTTTTCGAGCCTTGCTAGTGCAATTCAACGAACTATTCCTGAGTTGTCCACCCCCGTTTTAGCATTTTCTGAAAGCATATGAACCGGAAACCCTTTTAGTGGTTAGCGAAAGTTTGACAATAGTTACTTACGGTGGAGGCTTCGAATCGTGCGCCCACCATGCGAAACTATGGTTTTCAAATTATTACCAGCTCTTCGAGCATTGATCAGTTCGCACTTAATTGAGGATTATGGTTATACTCAAGAACAAGTCGCTCAAGTCTTAGGTGTTACTCAAGCAAGTATTTCTCGTGGTCTATCTCAGCTTGATCGGTTTGAAGCCTATTACACACCCAGCATTCGTCAAAGCGCGAAGAATTTCGCAAAACAGCTCTCTAAGGGACCAATGGGCTTAGAAGAGGGAATTGCAGCTCTTTGCACTTTCTGTTCAAGCCAAAAAATTGGTGGAACGCTTTGTCAATTACACCGAGAAGAGAATCCTGGGCTCCAAGAGTGCATGGTCTGTGCAAAGGGATTCGCTTCCGATGAACGCATCGATGTTCTGAACAGTCTTACTCGAAGTTTAGAATTGCTTTCTTTAACTCCAGAATTTCGTTCGCTTATTCCTCAAGTCGGTTCACAACTGGTCATGAGCATTCCTGATCCAAAAGATATCAATGACGTTGCAGGCTTTCCTAGCCGAATCGTATCCCATCACATGCGACCACACTCTTTTACACGACCTGAATTTCGAGGTTCGTTCCATTTATCGAAAGTGCTGCTATTAGTAAAACATGACAACCCAGACATAGCTGCGGCAATTGTTTTCAAGTATATTGATGGATTAGAAGAAGCCCTTGAGCAGTTGGGATTTAAGTACACCGAAGTAATTCGAAAGCGAATAAATGGTGTACGAGACTCAGATGAAGCATTACTTGCTGGAATTAAAATTCTGTTACAAGAAGTTGAGTGTTTTGACGTCTTGTTAGATAAAGGACTTGTTGGAATTGAACCCGTCGCTTACATGTTTGCCCCGGATGCTGAATTTGCTGCCGAATGGGCAATTCAAATTGCTAACAGACTTCAGACTTAGTTTGAACTTAACGAATCCCTAGATTAAGGGGAGATCACAGCTTTCATGAACTGGTTTTTAATTGCTATAGGTGACAAGGGAATAATGGGGACATCAGTGTTTCCTGGCAGAGCAGGAATATGAACAAAGTTGGGTCCTAAACTAAGGTTTTCATATACACCTCCCAACTGGTCTAAAGAAGCAGCACGATAAACGCGTTGAAATCCAAGCCCACTTGCTGTTAGAGCTAAATCAGCACACGAGCTCGTTGCTGTTGGTTGATTCCCAGTTGATCCATGAACACCATTATCGATGGCTAAAATCGTAAGATTTTGTGGACTAACTTGAGCAATTGTGGCAAGTGAGCCTAAATTTGCTAAAAGGCTGCCATCTCCATCAATAACAACCACATTTCTGGATGAGCAAGCTGCAATTCCTAACCCAATTGAGGAAGCAAGCCCTAAACTCCCGAGCATATAGAAATTAGTGGATTGATGACCGAGTTGATATAATTCTCTTGATGGAAATCCAATATTACAGATTACAACCTTGTCTTTAAGAAAAGGCAGACTTGCCTTAATAATTTCATACCGAGTAAGGGATGCAGAAATACTGGGGAAATCTCTAACTTTGGTAATTGTTCGGGGACCTACTGTTGGAAAAACATCCAATTGTGAAAAATTATCGTCCCATAATAATGGGCTTAGAAGGACCACCTGGAGATTGTCTGAACTATACGCTTCTTGGATAGCTGTTGGGATTAGTGGTAAATCCTTGCGCTTCTCGATGATATATGATTTGATATTAATCGCTTTTAACAAAGGAGGAATACTTTGGCCTAATCTGAGTTGAGCTGAAATCTTTTCCTCGAATCTGCCCCTCCAACTTGCTAATATGACTAGGGGAAGTTTGTAGGTTAGAGTTAGAGAGCACAGGGCATTTACCATATTGCCCAATCCTGTACTCTGAATCAGCATTACTGGTTTGGATCCAACAAGACTAGCCCCTGCACATATTCCTACACCCTCTTCTTCTTTAGTGAGTCCTATGGTGTAAAAGGAATTATGAATTTGGTTATACAGTGATTGGAACTTTGCACAGGGATAAGTGGCTGCGAAATTTACCCCTTCTCTTTGCAATATCTTCCTAATTTCTTTGGAAATACTCAAATTATCTCCCCATCATTTCATAATTATTCAGAATATCTATGTCCCAATTTTTTAAAAAACACTTTGATGTAGCCTTTCTCGAAACCGCCATTTTTGCATCTGATTCACCAAATCAGCTAGGGCGAACATTTCAACCCCCGGATGAGTTAACCAATTCCAAAACAGATTCCATGCCACCTTAGAATTTTTTCGGAACGTCTTGAATGTTAGATAGAAAACGTAAAGCCAGTGATAACAAAATGCATAGAAACCTCGGCCTGCTAATCGGGCTTTCTTGGCATCCATTCTTGTTGGTCGTCCATTCTCAGTTACAATATCTGAAAAACACCTAGACTCTAGTCCCACTTGCATTGCGTTAAATATTCACTACCCTTCCTATCCCCATCCTATAGGATATTGGAGATTATTTGCCTTTTTCCAGAAAAATCACAGAAAGTACAGGTAAAGAAGTTCATATTCGTAAATGATTATCAATTAAAAACATGGTACAATCTGCAATCATTCAATACGTATACCATAACAAAAGATGTGATGAGCGATGAAATTTCCACAAGTCTCCGGAAAAGACCTAAATGGTGTGCTACACTCCATCCCTGATAAATTAGGAGGAAAATTAAATTTCCTCGTAGTGGCATTTCAACGGTGGCAAGTGCGCCCAATTGAAACTTGGGTTCCATTTCTGCAAACACTCGTTATCGAACATCCACAGCTTAAGTTCTATGAACTGCCTACGCTGCGGAAATTCAATGTACTTTCACAATGGATGATTGACAGCGGTATGCGAAGTGGTATTCGTGATGAAGATATGCGCGCCCGAACGATTACCCTCTATATCGACAAAATTGAATTCACTCAAGCGTTGGATATCCCAACTGAAGACACGATCTATCTCTTCTTAGTGGATTGTGATGGTAATATACTTTGGCGAGATACTGGGACATATTCAGAAGAAAAGCAGAGTTCAGTGTTGAACGCAATTGCAGAATTTGAAAGCTAGATTAAACACTTTCTCTTGATTTCCGTGTTCAAATTTTCTTGGTGATAGATTTTAGAATAAGTTAGTACGCTATTCTATTACCTTCCTACTCGTAAGGAGGCGTGAAATATGGCTGGAGAAGAATTATTCGTCTTTTGGATTATGGCTGCAATCTTTGGTATCGCCACGGTAATGTTTACGTTACTTTCGTTCCGATCTGGGACCAACGAATTCCTTTCGTTCGTTGACATTCTAGTAGCTTTCGTAACAACAATTTCTTATGTTCTGATGGCACTCGGTTTCCTAACAGTCACATCGAGTTTTGGTGAACCAATTTACTGGAGCCGCTGGCTCTTTTACATGGCTAGTTGCAGTTTGCTAACCGTGTCGGTTGCAGTTGTTCTACGACATACACAACCAGTAACCTTCGCAAAAATTCCTATCTTGACGATGCTTGTGATGTTCTGTGGATTTCTAGCCGCTTTTATTACAGGTATCGAACGGTGGTGGTTTTTCGCTTTCAGTTCCATTGCATTCATTGCTCTACTCATAACCCTATTCAAAGGTGTTCCTCGAGAAGGAATGAATTCACAACTTATGTGGTTCATTATAATCTTCTGGTCACTCTTCCCCCTAGTATTTCTCCTGGCACCAACAGGATTTGGTCTCATTACGACGTTTATCGCTACAATACTCTATGCTGCTTTAGATGTGATCACAAAACTCATCTACGGACTGATCATCCTTG
>JABXGX010000264.1 GCA_016550405.1 archaeon
CTCCGCTCACTATCATTCCTCATTAGAACCAGAGAACGAACCTCGATCAATTATCTCTCAATAAGGATCATCTCTATATGATTCTTCTATAAGAAACGAACCTTGATCGATTATCCCCAAATAAGGGTCATATCTATTCGAGTCTTTTATAAGAAATGAATTGCTTTTGCAGTTGATATGTGACACATTACTTTGCGACTTGATCATCCAGCCCAACGTCAGATTTTCTATCACTATACCGTGGCATTGTCTCGTATAGAGGGGTAATCTCGATGAAAAAAGCACCAGCTTTTTTGATCATTTCTCTTCTATTATTAACATTGGCAGGATGCACAGCCGGGCCAAATACATTGTCCAATTCCCCCGACGAAGAAGGAAAGGTTGCTGGATTTTGGCTGGGACTTTGGCACGGGATAATCGCCCCCATTACTTTCATCGTTCCTCTTTTCTCAGGGAAGGTCCACTTGTACGAAGTCCACAATAATGGGGGTTGGTACAACTTCGGGTTTATCCTTGGAATGATAGTCGTCTTATCCGGAGTGGGAAAGGGTTCCGCAAGGAGATAATAGCGCCAATAGTAAAGAAACGCTGCCTAACCATTCGCAGCAGGCTGGGGATGTGCGCAGTTCTCATTTTGAGGGATTCAGGCAACAGCCACTGTACAACTACCGATTGGGAATGAGGGAAAAAATGAAAGCTAACATCAATATAGCATATCACTCTGCAGCCATTTTCGTAAAAGACATTGAATTATCAAAGAGATTTTACCTAGATGTTCTCGAGCAAGAGATTGATTTAGACTTTGGTAAAAACGTTATTCTAAAAGGTGGAATAACACTCTGGGAGATTAATCCCAATCATATCATTCCCAAGCAACTCGGAGCAGATTCGATTGTTGATAACAAGGCTAACCGATTTGAACTCTACTTCGAAACTGAGGATATTGATGGAATTGTTAAAAAATTGAAAGAACACAATGTTGAGTTTCTCCATTCCCTCCACCAGGAATCATGGGGTCAAAAAACCATACGTTTCTTTGATCCCGACAGGCATCTGGTTGAAATTGGAGAGACGTTAGAAACATTTGTTAATCGACTTCATCGTGAAAATATGACTCCAGAACAGGTATCTGAAAAAACATCAATCTCTTTGGAAACGGTGAAAGCATTGATAAAAAATCGCACATAACGAATCGCTTCCCCTGCCCTTTCCGTCTGGAAGGCGCGTGGCGGTGGGAATGTTCTTCCCTTTTAACGAAACATTACAAGGAAGGTCGAGAGAAAGTGGCGAACCATCTGAATTGTCTTGAGGGTGCCACTTAAAACTATTTCAGGTAGGCTTCCTTCACTGGAAGGTGTTGACATCATGAATGAACTGACGGAGTGGTTATTGGCCGGTCCGCCTTGGGTGCAATACCGCACGCGAGTGGATTTGTTGAGCGATCCCGAAGATGGATCGGAAGTGTTGGCTGCTCGTCAAGCCATGCTTGCTCATCCTCAAATCCAGAGGCTTCTGAGTGAGTTGGCTGAATGGCCAGGGCCTATTCTCAAGAGTCATAAGACGGCTGGACATCCATTACACAA
>JABXGX010000265.1 GCA_016550405.1 archaeon
CACTGATTTTATTCCCTGCAGGAATTCTGGTCTTTGCTGCTGCAGAATATATTGGGCGTGCAACCGAACGAAGACGTCATCGTTATACCCTAGAAATGGTCTCGAAAGGATTTGTAAAATGTCCTCACTGTCGACGTTTCATTCCAAAAGATAAAATGAAAGCCCATCTTCGGTGGCACCGAAGGGCGCAATTCCGATGACAACGCGTAAAGAATTAACAAATTAGATTAAATTTAGTTCACCCAGTTAGGGGTGTAGAAAGTGCTTGGGTAGTTCTTCTAAGGTAGAAATTGCCTCTTTGATTATTGTTTGAATGAGAGTAGAGACTGTAGGCAAATCATCAATTCGACCAGTAACTTCACCACCAAACAATAGGGCTGTCTCCATTTTTCGATCAATTAAATCAACAAACCCTTCCCTTTCCAGCTTGAGGATCGCTTTGTTAGAGTCTACAGGGTCCCCCAAATAAAACCGGGGAACATCATCCAAGGTTTGTTCGACGAGCATCTCCGCACGTTGATTGCGAAGAAATCGCATTGGACCAAAAAGTCCTCGTCCGACAAGGGTTTGGCGTTCTTCTCGATTTAAAATGGCTTCCTTCCAAATTGGCTCAAAATCACTTTCCTGCGTTGCGATGAAGCGAGTGCCCATCTGGATACCTATTGCCCCTAAGCATAATGCTGCAGCCATGGATGCACCATCACTGAATCCCCCTGCAGCCACAACGGGCGTCTTAACAGCCTTTGCTACAGCGGGAACGAGGACCATAGAATGAACAGGGTCCCAAGATACATGTGCACCACCTTCATGTCCTGAGGCTACAACAATATCAACGCCAGCGCGCTCACATTTCTTAGCATGATAAACTGAAGGGACCACATGTATCCAAATAAGACCATGTTTTTTCACCTCTGCCCAGGGGGTGGGATTTCCAGCAGAGGTAACCAGGACACGGAGCCGTTTTTCAATATCTGAATCGGCTTCACGAGCCTCAATTACTTGTTTGACAAACATTTCCGATGCAAGCAAGAATTCTGCGGACACAGGAACATTTACACCAAAAATCCCATTCGTCGCCTTTGTCCCCTTTGCTACAGCTTCAATAGACTTCTGTAAGAGGACAAGAGGAGGGTCCTCACCAAATAATCGAATTGCATCAACAGGGGCAGCTTCTGGCAATAGGGTAGCTGCCATGCCAATACTGCTAATAACACCTAAAGCCCCAGCATTAGTTACAGCAATAGCGAGGTCTTCTGTTTTGTATGGACCCATACCACCCTGTAAGATCGGGTATTGGATATTTAACAAGTCACAGAGTTCAGTGTGAAGACGGCTCATAATATAGCATGCCATCTTGTAGTGATTTAAGTCTGCAGGCTTGTGCGGTTCTGAATTATTTCTCGGGAGAATAGGCGATTACATCGATTTCGATGGACAGTCCTTTCGGTAATGCTGCTACACCAATTGTTGTTCGGGCAGGAGGGTCGAGATCAAAATAATTCCCATACGCATCGTTGACGTCACCAAAGTCATCCATATTCGTCAGATAGATCGTCGTCCGAACGACATCAGCCAGACTTGCTCCAGCTGCGTTCAAGATCGTTTTGATATTCTCCATACATTGTTGTGTCTGCTCCGTGATTGAACCTAACACGAAGTCCCCAGTGGCAGGGTCAACTGCTACTTGTCCAGCCACGAACAGAAAATCTCCAGCCCGAATAGCTTGACTATACGGACCCACCGGCATTGGGGCATCTTTAGTAAACACCCGCGTTTTCTTTGAAGGCATGAACACCATCTCTATTAACATTACAGGAGGCGTAAAACTGAATGACTAGTTGAGCTTATTATGCTTATGTTTCAAGAAACTTTGAACGAAGTATAACAGTTATAATCCGAAGTATTTCCTGTGAAACCATACTTAGCCCTTCAATCAGCAAGAGCTGAGAGACAAAACTAAATGGATGATCACCATGCCACCAAAAGTAGATGAAGCGAAATG
Organism: archaeon; assembly: GCA_016550405.1. Next base: position 2,003 of record JABXGX010000265.1, read on the forward strand.
CACTGGCTGTGGGACATGCGTTGATGTCTGCCCCAGTGAATGTTTTACGCTTGAAGATAACAAATCGAAGGTAACTGATCC
>JABXGX010000042.1 GCA_016550405.1 archaeon
ACGATATCAGAGATACACTTGAGAAAATGAAGACAGCTGGCTTTCAGTTGATTGATGAGACACCACGACCCGGAGCAGGGAACAAGTTGATTGCATTTATACATCCTCGCAGCACAAATGGCGTGCTTATCGAATTGTGTCAGCCAACCAAACAAACCCATTAAACCTTACTTGGTACCATTGATGTGTGCAAAATGGCTCAGCCACCCATTCCCTTGGAACCACGAAATGATCCGTATCAACAAAGCTTAAGGAACACATCACAAATTATCTTAAAGCGACTTTTACATTTTGAATCATTACCTTCAACGAATGTCTACCTGAAGCAGCAGGGAGCGCTAGGAGAACGTGAAGGGCTCATTGTCTTAGCAGATACACAGACCACCGGAATTGGCCGGTTAAACCGACCTTGGCATTCACCGCTTGGTGGTCTTTACTTCTCAATCCTCCTACGCCCTATGACTATTAAAGCGACGGAAGCGCCCCTCATCACTCTTACTGCTGGCGTAGCTTTGGCAAATGTGCTCCAAAGCGCCTTGGGTCTCAAACCATCCTTGAAATGGCCAAATGATATCCTAGTCGCCAACAAGAAGGTGGCAGGAATACTAACGGAAGGGACCTTCATTGGCAATGATATTGAATATGTCATAGTAGGAATTGGAATCAATGCAAATATGACCTTGAATGAATTTCCTAAGCCTTTGCAGGTCACCGCGACGACCCTCCGAGAGTGCCTGCAACGTCCAATTGACATGCCAAGGCTCTTTAGCTATCTAATTGGACAACTGGAATTTTGGTATATCCGGTTATGTGATCAGGGTTTCAAAGCGATTAGTCCCCATTATCGGCGTATTTGTATGACACTAGGAAAACAGGTTGCTATTGAATTGGAAGATGTCCAAGTGAAAGGTCTTGCTAAAGATATTGGACCTGATGGCAGTCTTGTTCTGGAGATGGCGTCAGGCCGTCAACTTATCCGGTCTGGTGACGTGATTTCCGCAACGCATATTGAAGGAGATAAGTAACGTCAACAATTCTTTTAGGCGTGTAATCATCAGAACAAATTGATATACCATGATGTTTCTACTAAGTCATCTACTACTACTATTCTTCTTAGCTGCTCAAGTTGATCCCTTTGATTTCTTTTTTAACATGATTTTTGGCGCTTTTGGCTTATTTTTCATTCTATTTATCGTCATCTTTGTTAGTATCTTTATTTTTGTATTTTATATAATCTGCAAATCGATGAGACGCTCTGCTCAAAGCTTGTCACCAGCGAGTATCCCTGCGACCGTCAATTCACACCATGAACGCCGCGTTGTCCGGGAAAGCCTTCCTGCTGAATGCCCCGAATGTGATGCTCCCCTCAAATACAACGAAGTCAAATGGGTAGGCCCCAGACGAGCCGAGTGTCCCTATTGTGGGAACGTTGTAGATTTAGAGGAAACCGTGGTCACTGAATCATACTAAAAAAGAGAATTCTGGTGACTAGCACGAAAGGCTAGCCACCAATCAATATTCTGAATCGAACTTCTAGCTTGTTTTCCAAAGTAAGTGAATGTTGCAGTACTCACGAGCATAATCAGGCTTACCTTTCATCGGGAAGTCAGCTTCGGGTTTTTGACCAGGTTCAAGGAATTGACGCATAATAGTCCCGTCCTTGACTACTTGGATCCATTCAATCCAGTGCTCATCAACCATAGGATGAGGCGTGGAGCCAACCACGACGTGAATGCCGTCTTTGGTCTCCTCAACGACTGGTACATGCTTTTCGGTCTTAAAGTCTGCCTTGAATTCTTCCATCAGCCGCATATTCTGACCACAGCAAACGAGTGATCCAGTACCGGTATGCAGCACTTCGATGATATTCCCGCAAACTTCGCATTTATAGATTTGTAGTAACTCGGTCACGATAATCACCAAATAATTCGTTTTGTTAATGTGTTGTCAATGACTATCCAATCCCGTTTTTAGTCTCCTGTTGTTTCTTACGTTTGATCATTTCCATGACATCGTTGTAAATCTTTTCACCTACACACTCTTTGGCATACTCGCACCACTGAACACAGGACATCGTATCATTGTAGATCGTAAAACCGCAGTTATCACAATCCATCTTTACATCGTTGGAAAAGAGTTCAACTTCTTCACCGCACTTAGGGCATGTCTTAAAGATAATTGTAGGTCGTTTTAATGGAGCAGCACCGGGACAGTCATCGATAACTTTCATAGTTCTCGTTCAGGAGTTAACACCGTTGAGCTTATAATGCGTTCTCTTTTTCTAATCTTTAGCTTCACCAACATCTCCGGATTCTTTAGCTGCCTCATACTGGGCCACTACTTTTTCAATCGCTGCAATCAACTGATCCTTTAGCTCCAAAGAGATACGAACGCCTTTCTTCGTTGGTCGCCAATCCACTTCACCAGCATTCTAGTAGATTCGAATATCCAGTCCAGCAAACCCACGAAACTCCGATACCGATACCCAGATTTTTTCAGTTTCACTCCGGGGTAAGACTACTGGTTCACCGACAAGAGTCATGATGAAATCACCGTATACCACAATGATGAAAAGAGCCCTAAAAAGAATCGCATTCATGAAAAAACAAGAATGGGGCGGATTCGGCACTCCACACTCGGGGCCTACCCCCGCCAAATTCATTTAACAATCTAATCGGTAGGCTCGAACATATCCTTGCCTACACCACACACAGGACAGACCCAGTCATTGGGGATGTCTTCGAATGCGGTGCCGGGTTCGACGCCTCCGTCGGGGTCTCCGATGGCAGGGTTGTAGATATATCCGCAGGCTGTGCAGACGTACTTCTGTGCCATTATATTCACCTTTACATGCAGTTGGAACTGGTTTTGTTTGAATCTTGTTATTTTGTTATAAGGTTTTAGTTTTTTTCACATGACGAAGTGTGTTACCCATTCATATTGGTAATTGAAGCTGTCTGGTTCATAAATGTCGTATGTGAACCACCTTGAAAATAAACGGCAATGTCCGTATCCACCCATTGCCATGATCCCTCAGTGGCATCCACACTCCTGCTTAGGAGGAGTGGACTACTGCTGAGTAGGACTAGAACCAGACTCGATAGCAGAAGACCCCGCAGCAAGGTGCTGTCACCTCTGCAGGGAGCGCGGATTTTGAGTCCTTTAAATGCGTTACGGTGTTGGAAAGGTCTTGTTTCCTGAACAATTTAATCATCCATCTCCGGAGTTTCTTCAGTCCCAAGAAGGTCAAGATATCCGCGACCCATTGTGGAAATTGATGGTACTCCAAGAATAGCTAGACCAATGATGTAGACTAGACCATCCAGAAGAGCAATACTGGCTGCCGCAGCAATATCCCACATTCCAAGAATCCGCGTAATTGTTACAGTTTGCACCACAAAAATCCCAATTCCCGCTGGGAGTATGATCGCCAGAAGATGACCACTCATGTAACTAATCGCAGCCACAAAAGATGATTGGACAAACGAAAGGTGAACTCCAAAAACCAGCCCAATAAACGTTAACTTCATCGTTTCCAACATCCAAATTGGAATGCTCAACAGAAACGCCCATCCTGAGTTCCAACTGCTAATATCAGTATGCAAGTCTGCGGCAAAATTCTCCACGAAAGAGGGTACACTGTTTTGAAGGCGTTTTGAGGGTTTGAATAGTCGACCAGCCAGCCGAGAAAGGCGTCCAACGATGCGTTTACTTCGTATCAGAATAAAGAACACTACGAAAGCCACGCCCACCAAAATTCCTGTCCGAAGAAATACTACTACCTCACCAACAATGGCTCCATAGAGAGAAATTACAGAAATTAAGATAATGAGAAGCAAGCTGGCGAAATCTAGTAGACGAGCCCAAATAACGGATGCCAGTCCAGCGGTGAATCGGGTTCCGCTCTTTTGCCGTAACCAATAGGGGGTAGCAATGTCACCTGCGCGTAGGGGAGACACATAGGTAAGAAAGATGCCTCCTACGAGAATGGGAAAAAGGTTCGCCGGATTTTTTTTGGTGTGAAAAGGACGAAGTAACACCCACCATCGAAGTGCGCGTAGTGCATAAGCTGTACCGAAGAGGGCGAAGGCGGGTAGCACCCACCAAAGGACATTCCCTGGATTCGTGAAAACCACTATTATGGCATATAACCCGCCTTGGGGTATCAGGGCAATATGTAACCAAAGGACAATCAGGATGAGACTGACAACAGCTATGATGCCGTAGGTTCTAGCCCTCATTTTATTCAGCTTATTGTTATGTGTGTGAATTGTAGGAACAACCTTATCTTCTTCTACCTTTGGATTTTCATGTTATTTGAATTCTGAACGTTTGTGGAAAAAAGAGGGAGGAGACCTCCCTTCAATTCTACCAGTTGGGTCCAAAAGCAGAAATATAGGCGTGAAATGTTAGGGCGAATCACCAGCATAGGCATGGAAGAAATACCGGTTACCATCTTTATACAAGACGTTCTTTCAGCTATTCTTCCCACCTGTGGAATGGAAAGAGAATCTAACTCACTAGATGCGATATCGTCGCATATAGAGAGCATAAATCAGGCAACAGGAAAGGAAGATCACTCCAATAATAAGCAAGGGAAGCAGGGGTATCGCCAACTCGATGAGATATTGCCCTATCCGTTCTAGGGGATGCACTGCAGGATATCCAGGTGCCGCCATTAACGGATGCGGATCACTGTTCGCCACACCATATCCCCCACCCCCGGAAACGAGATAGGGTGTATCCCCATATCCATCGAAATTCAGGTCTAACCCCTCATAGTCATCCCAATAATTAAACTCAAAAAAGGTATTCTCGCCCCTATCTGCAGCGTGGTGGTCATTATGAGCAAAGAGATTCCATTCAACGTGAGTATCATAAGAAACGGGTTCCACTTCAAGCCCTATGCGATGATGAGTGATGATGTTGTAAGTGATGTTGTTCCCTACGCTTGGGGGATAAAAACCAGAAGGGTATGCACCAGGTCCAGCAATGTGAATACCCTCTTGAGAACTGCCATTGATAAAGTTGCCAGTTATGACATTATGAAGGGAGCTGGTTATTCTCACCTGGGTCAACGAATTGTCTTGGATCTGATAGTGGGAAGAATTGAGCAGATGAATATTTCCCTGATTGAAGGCGAAATTCCCATACCTGCAAAAATAGGCAAACACCCCCAAGGAGCTGTTGGTGACTTGAGTGTTGTTGCACTCGTAGAATCGGGTACCCCTTGAGCAGGTCGTGTTATGGATCGCAACGTTGTACGCGTTGCCCAAGTAGATGGTGTACGTACTGTATCCGCTTGCAGATAACTAGCAATTCTGTATGAGGACGTGACAGCGGGTGTTGTTGATTTCAATGGCATGGGTCCACGTGGGAGGATTGATAATGAGGTTTTCAATCCGGTAGGGATTCTCAGTGGTCCCTGCTCCTGGCCAGCCTTGACTACTCCAGTAAGCGTCACTAAGAATCTGGATTGGGTCGTGGGGAGTGAGTGGGGATTGGCGGTGCCCTTTGTCTAGAGTAGGAAAATAGGCAGTTTTGCTTGTAATGACGGGAGGAGTGATAAGACTGCTCCACCATAAGGATAATCCCATCAGGACAATGACCCATATCGTCCGTGCTTTCATGATTTCCCCCCTAGGAGCACTATTGTATGTCTTACTCATTAAAAAGTTAATTACTGTACAACAATACACACACATCGCGTCTGTAGATGCCGTAGATTTCTCTCTCTTGCATTATTAAGCAATCCACCCACAGTGGCGGAAATAAGACTCCTGATGGAGGTGGATCTAATGGTGTGCCGTTCTGATGGCTGTCTATCCATTTGGGTAACAGGTAATAGTGGGTGGACACCACCGGTGTGTTGTTTCTGTCGTCGTAAAGATGACTTCAAAGACCGATTCGTTGATCTCGGTTACACATCGGTTAATCAGGGTACTGTACTTGTCCGATGTCGGTATCCTCATAGATGAGAACTGCATCCAATGGAATGGTCATGCCGTTGGCTTGAATCTGTGGGACAGGCGTTAAGGGAAAGAGGAGGGGGAATAGAAACAACCAATAGTACCCCCAATTTCGTTTCATTCACTGATACCCTGATAATTTAGTCCTCCTTGCGACGTATTTTGCTAATAATCACGCATCCTATGATGAGTGCTGTAATGACCCAAAGGCTGTAGAGGGTGAGGAGAAACCGGATGGAATGGTGGTGTCCGTAGACGTCAAGATTGGTCCAAACCAGTAGTCTGCAATAGTTGGTACGCCCGTCCACTGTGAGAATGTATCTGAGGAGAATGCCACTGGTGGCGTCGAACTGAAGGGTGTGCTCGATTCTATTTCCGATATAGAATCCGAAGCTGGTGTCATAGGAGTAAGCGAGCTCCCAGGCGGCGTAAAGGTAACCTTCTTCCAGTTTGTCTTGCACGGTAAATGGCGAGGAACCCGCCTCCGACAGGTAAAGACCATAAGATTCGCCCTCTTGCATGGAGGAGGTGTCCACCCACAGGGGAGGGAAAAGGGTGCTGCTGCCTGGAGTGCCATTAGGATGGATTTGTCCCCATTGGGGTAGGACATAATAGCAGGATTTCTCGACCAGGGTATTGTTGAAGGTGTAGGTGATGATGACTTCGAGGACCGAGTCGTTGATCTCGGTGACCCACCGGTGGAACTGATATTGCACATTTGCTTGATTGGTCACGGAATATAGAAGAATCCCGCCAATGGGGAGTTCCAAGGATGTTGCTTGGGTTGGTGGGGCGGGTGTCAGAGAAATGAGGAGAACGAGAAAGAGGAGCCAAAAAATCGGTTTGGTACTGGTTTGTATTCCCATGCGTAATCCGCCAAAGGCTACTATGTTAACTGATTAATTTAAGGTTACGCCCAGTTTCTGAGCGCGAAGCACACAACCTGTAGTTTTGATGGAGACTGGGTTAGTTGGGTTCGTTTGAAAGAATTGTGGGGTTTTTAGGGCGACGTGTTGGTGGCACTAGTGCCCGGAACGCCTCCGGGTGCCTCCAAGAAGTCTTCGGGGTGAAAACAAGTTGCGTAAAGGGGCTCCTGGCAGGGTTTTTTTAGTGGGTTGGCGGCGTGGAGGATGACGGGTGAGCCGGAACGGGTGCAGTGTCCGGAATCCTCATTTTCTTCTTTTCCATAGGTATACAATGATAACAGAAATCAGAATCGGGATTCCAATAAGTGCGGTCCACAAAATCGTCTGTGCTAAGGATTGTGGAGACCATGGGGAACTAATGAGTGGTTGACCCAAATCTATTGATGTATTGTATAATTGCCATCGGTCAGTTCTTTGCCATCCAATAGTAGTTGTGTGATTAAAACGTATTACGAGCCTTGCTGATTTATCATATATTAGAGACCAGTTGGCTCCCGGTCCAGCAGCTTGTACAAAGATAGTCTCCTGTCCAGAAATTGAGTCAATTCCTTCGTGGATTTTTGTTATCGTCAATGCTCCAAGAAATATTAGATCGTGAAGTTTGTTTTCTGGGCTTGCGTCTTGGTTGAGCCAATAGATACAGGATTCGTTATTCGGAATTGTGAAGGAATGATGGTTCCATGTTCCATCGTTTTGCCAGGCATCAGACCAGATGTTGGTCTCTTGATTGGATATTGTTTTGATGGTTAATCGCTTAGCACCACTGGTGAAGGGAGGTGCCGAAGCCACACTTGTTGGAGATTCCCAAATTGCATTGTCATTGACCTCAAAATTCGAAGGGAAAGCCGTTAACTTAACTGGGTTGTCGTTAAATAAGAATGCTAGTAGGAAAAAAACCAAGACAATGGTTATTAATTGAAGGAATACCGAATAACCTTTCCCTTCCATCTTATCCATGGAATACGGATTGTCCTACTAAATATATTATCTTATGTGAAAGATTCTGTTGACCTACCAACCTGTACAGACGTATTTCTGCGCCATGGTAGGTTACTTGCTTTTTGTGGTTTTGTTTGGGGTTATTATTGTTTGGGTGTTCTTATGATGTCATTGTTTTAGTAGGTTTCACATTGTACTTGGAAGTATTCTCGTGGATGGAAACAGGATGGACATTGTTCAGGTGGCTCTTCACCTTCAT
>JABXGX010000043.1 GCA_016550405.1 archaeon
CCAGAAAGCCTCTAATAACCAATTAACACCAATGTCCATGAAGTCATGGATATAAGCGTCTTCCTCTTTGTCTCCAACGGTTATTATACTTTTTACAACATCAAATGAGTCCAGAGATGTCCTATACGTACTAATATAACGCAAAATTTCTTGATAATCTTGAGGATATAACGAGGGATCAGATCCAGCTTTCAATGGAAAAATGCCATCATATTTAGCAGCCCGTCGAAATGGTTTTTTGTTTGGCCATTCACCTCCAACCCAGAGCTTTATATTACCGTCTGGTTTGAATTTAACTGGTTCTTTTATTTTGAAGTGTTTTCCATCAAAGGTAAAGGGTTTTCCAGACCACAAACCTTTTAGAATTATTAAAGACTCATCAAGCATCTCTCCTCTAATCTTAGGATCCCCTTCCTCACCTAGAGCCTTTAGTTCTGCTGAACCTCCTAATCCCACACCAAGAATAAATCTTCCACTAGAAAGTCTATCGATTGTAATTGCTTCTCGTGCTATTATCATTGGCCTTCTTCTTGCTAAAGGCGTCACTGTTATACCAATAGAGATATTATTCGTTTGAGTAGCTATAGCAGACAATATAATCCATGGATCCAATACGTCTTGATCTGGTGCCCACGGTAGGAAAACATGATCCCATATGAAGAACCCATCCCACCCATATTCTTCTCCACTCTTAGCTAACTTGACATAATCTTGAGGATTACTTGTAATTCCATGATTAGCAATATATATGCCGAATTTTACTTTCTTACTCAAAAAGAATCACCAAAAATAATGCTATTAAATCTTTAAAAACATATTTGGCTATGGAGCGGGAGAAATCATCGCGTTCACTTAGGCTCGCTGGTGGAACTGATGACAACTAATAAGATCCAAGCGGAGCATATTGCGCCTAGTAAACTTGACTCTGTTCGCGTTGTCGAAGGCGAAGACGCAATTTGTGAAACCTGTAATGATTATCTCACCGATGAAGCCCGGTTCGGTGATGGCTTTGCAGAACGCCTCTTCTATGCCCGAACCGAATCTGACGTAATTGCAGTTGTGAAATGGGCAAACGAAACAAAAACACCTATCACGGTCTCTGCTGGGCGTACAGGGCTGACCGGAGGTGCAGTACCACAGGGAGGCATCCTGCTTTCATTAGAACAGATGGACAAGCTCTGTGGCTTTGGGTTCGATGACACCCACGACAAATGGTTCATTCGAGCACAACCCGGAGTCACCTTAGAAACGCTTAACTCAGCCGTCTACAAACGCCAACTTGACTCACTAAAAAGTGAATGTTCGAAAGAAGAACTCGTGGCATTGGACAAGTTCCTTGCTGATCGAACACCCCATTTCTTTCCACCCGACCCCACCGAAATGACTGCCCATCTTGGAGGCTCATTAGCCGCGAATGCCTCGGGTGCCCGCTCTTTTCACTACAAAGCAATTCGACAATGGACCAAACGTCTACGAGTTGTCTTATCAAATGGTGAGATCCTTGATATCCCCCGCGGAGAATTTTTTGCAGAAAATGGCACCTTCCAAATCGAACTAACTGATGGAACCACCCGTGAGATCAAAATCCCCAGCTACAAGATGCCATCAACAAAGAATGCCGCGGGATTATACGCGCATGAGGGAATGGATCTCATCGACTTATTCATCGGTTCGGAAGGCATCTTAGGCATCATCACCGAAGCCGAAGTCTGGTTGGAAGTCTATCCAGAACGCAGCTTAACGATTTTCGCCTTCTTTCCTACAGAAAACGCAGCCCTTTCTTTTGTGAAAGATGTTCGGAGCGAAGATAGCCCGGTAAAGCCCACTTTGGTTGAATACTTTGATTCCAATGCAGTGCAAATGCTGCGAGATGCTCGAGCAAAAGGCATTGCTGGTGTGACTGTACCACCTCAAGTTGAAAAAGCGGAGGCGATTATCTTTTTTGAGATTCCCTTCGTGGAAGCGGAGATGGAAGCCACATTCATGGCTGCCCAAGACCTTCTTGGCAAATATGAGATTGGCATGGATGATACGTGGGCGGGAATTGATCCAGGAGATTTAGATAAGATGAAGGCCGTACGACACCTCATCCCCGAAACGGTGAACTCGCTGATTGCGCAACGTAAACAGCAGCATCCTCGTGTCCATAAACTGGGTACGGATATGGCAGTACCCGATGAACATCTGGAAACGATGATCGCCTTCTACAAAAAAACCCTGGATGAAGCCGGAATGGAATATATCATGTTCGGACACGTAGGTGACAACCATCTCCATGTGAATATTCTTCCCCGGACTGATGTGGAGGTGGACCAAGGTATGGAAATCTATAAGCTCTTTGCAAAGAAAGCAGTCGAGTTAGGTGGAACGGTAAGTGCTGAACATGGAATCGGGAAACTCAAACACCCCTTTCTGCAAATAATGTATGGCAATAAAGGACTTGAAGAAATGGCGGCTGTAAAACGTGTTTTAGATCCAGATTGGCTGCTGAACCCAGGGAATATGATTCCCAAACCTGGTGAACCCATCGAAGTCATCAAAGCTTAATTCATAAGCTACCAACACTCATTACTACTAACTATCATTGAATCAACTCTCGAGGATAAGAAGAAATGGCACCTCAGAACTCACTGACTCTTGTAGCACTGCAAATCCAGCCATCAAGCAATTTAACTGATACCTTCCTGCAGATTCAAGACCTCTTTCAGCAAGCACTTTCAACACTTGAATCGATTGACTGTTTTGTGTTACCTGAGTATACTTTTGGAACCTTCCGAGAATGGGCAGAATTAAAACATAATAGTGATGAATTATCCAAACAGATTCAAAATACTATTAGTAAATTCGCCAGAGACGCTAAGGTAGCAATTGTCGCAGGTTCCGTACCCTACCAAACCAACACTAATCAATGGCGTAACCGGTGCTTTGTCTTCTCTTCATCAGGAACAATTCTGGGATCATATGATAAACGCCACCCATTCCGAGCTGAGATACGATTAGGGCTTGAACCCGGAACTAAAATCTCAACATTTAAACTGCAACGATACAAAATGGGAGTCCTCATCTGTTCTGACCTTTGGTACCATGATGTTGTAACCCAACTAGCACCTGAAGTGGATTTTCTTGCCGTTCCTACCATGACAACAGTTCTGAAAAACCAACACATCAAGTATGGGCAATGGGCGTGGCAATCTCTTGTTGGAGTGCGAGCAAAAGAATACACGATTCCAATCGTTAGTGCAGATCAAGCATCACGAGAATACACCCCAGGTGTATTTACATGCGGTGCCTCCTGCATTGCAGATCCCTCCCACCGATTCACAAATAATGAAAGCCCAGAAGACCAAGCTTTACGGATACCAAAAAATAACCAATCCAACTTTGTTTGGAGTAAAATCTCACTTCGTGCTATTCGAGAGTATGCACAATATCGTCAGGATGTGGGTCTTCGAAAATAAAAAGAAAAGACCCTCCAGCAGAGACTCTGCTGGAGGAATATGCGATTATTCCGTTTTATCCCCAGCCTTTCCTCGTCGACGAAGAACTAGCACTACAATACAAATTAGGAGCAGGATTGCTATCGCAATCACAATGAAAGGCCAGTTCTGCAGCAACCATTGGAAAATGTCAAAGAACCCGCCTCCCGGCAAGATCTGGAAAGCACTGGAAGGAGGACCTCGTGTCAATGCAACATCAGTATCAGAAAATCCACAGCGAATATAATACAGCCCAGGAGCCAAGATGGCTGTGCTAATTCCTAAAGCGTCCCACGCACTACCGGTCCATGAAAGGTCACCTGAAATCCCTGCATAAACGCCTGTACTGGCATCATAAATGGAATAATTGTGAATGATCGCTTCGGTGTTATCAAGAAAGGCGTGACTCGGATTACTGCAATTCGCAACAACGCTAGTAATATCGAGTATATTCGCAGGAAATGTATGAGTATAGCTTGGATTTGAAACTTGAATCCAGTGTGCTACTCCAATATTGCCCTCATATGGGCTATAATTGTGAGCAGTTACTGTGACATTAATGTCATTAGGTACGGAGGCAGTAACTCGAAAGATTGCATGACCAGTACTATTAGTGGTTTGAACCTCATAATAGGAGCCATCCTTATCCCAGAGACAAATAGTGGCTCCACTAATAGGGCTCGTCCCATCCATAACTCGAAAGACCGTGTTGCCATTAAAGTTGGCATTCGTTGGATAAGTGACAGCGAGGGTTCTTGGATTATTAGTATAGATGTCGATTTCGGGATCACCAAAAAGGGCATAACTGAGTAAATTCTTGCGATGATATGTTTCCCAGGTGTTCGGAAAACTTGCTGCAATAGAGGAGAAGGTGGATTGGTAATCGATTTTGTTCTGATAAAGGGTTGCGCCTGGCTGATAATTCGTGGTTCCACTGAAGAAGAGGTCCCAGAATTGTTGAGATTGATATCGCCCCAGTCCCCAGCTAAAGGATTGAGACATTGTACCGCGATAATACCAGCAAATCCGCATGGACCCAATATATCCTATCGCCATATTGCGGATGAAGGTTTCAGCAAGGGCTTCTTGTGAGTAATCGTACCCTGCGGTATGACATGAATCAGCATAGACGAGGGCAGGAATGCTTGCGGTCGAAGCATCAACCTGAGTGGTATTCAGCATGTTGCCCCAGAGATTCCAGGGCCACTCAAACCAGTAAACATAGGATAGTGGCGATAAGCCAACCTCACTTCCAGCAGCTATTTCTTCATTGAGTGTGGTCTCTCCAGTTACATGACTTAGTTCACCGACATCTAGATCGGTAACATTCACCCCAAACATGTAATTTTCTTTTGCGATATGGTAGGAATCAATGAAGCCGGTGTTGTTGTTGGCATGGTATTTCCAGATGCCACCATATTGGTTTCCTGCAATGATAGAATACTTCTCAATTGGTGTGGGGTATGTCGTGAGAAGGTCATTATCATCAACGAAACCGATATTCAGGCAGCGGACCATACCCGCATTTGCGCCTGAACTCGTGACGGTTTTTTGGGTTCCTGCATCGGTGCCTCCTTGGAAGCCTGATTGCCCGAGAGCAATACAGCCAGCCTCGTACATATAGATGGCTCCATCGCTGATACCAACTACTACTTTGTTGTATCCATCGTTTGCAGCATTTCCTGTATCGCAACCAAACACGTAACCTCCTAGGGCAGTATCAACAGTATTTCGGAACCAACCCACAGCTGGAACATAAAATAACTGATAGCAATCACCTTGGGGGACAGTCACATTAGTATAGCCTGTACCACAGGTAATTTCACCTAACGTGTCATCGTTGGGGTCACCAATATCAATGGAATAAACTGCTTGGCCATGGTTAAAGACCAGTGCAACGCGTATAACATGTCCTAGTCCTGGTCCACCAAAACATGTGGCTATGAAAGTCATGCCACTCAAATGACCCCAAGCGATATCGGTGTTTATGGCGGTTACATTCATTCCTAGATAGCCATGCGGTTCGAGGACGTTATCAGCGTTCCCCACTTCAATACAGAGTACTGGATCTGACGGTTCAGGACCGTTCACAACAACGGCTGTCCATCTCACATTCATATAATATGTGAAGATTATGGTTGACCCCGACCAAGTACCCACAACAACCGCGAGTGTTCCATTGTTCCAGACATCACCAATATCAACACAGGTTGCAAAGGTTTGATAACCATCAACAGGAACAGTCCAAAGATCCCAAATGGGCGAGTCGGTCATCGTGTTAGGATCTCGAAGCCATATAGTTCCGTTTTGTGTAGCACCACTAGGACCTAGGCCAAGTGTATAGACAATTTCATTAAAGCCATTATTGTTAGGGTCGCCTATCGCTACACCAGTGACAGGGACATTCCAGCCTGCTGTGGCAGCAGACCATGTGTTTCCGTATGGAAATCCCCAAGGATCATATTTTCGTTGAATGTCAGTTGGACTCCCATGTGCAGCAAGATTTACTAGCGCAGGTGAATAGGAGTTAAGACCTTGGAGTATGGCTGTTTCATTCAATTTTTGAAAACTGCTTGGTGATGTATAGTTCCAGAAGAGGAAACGATCTTCGTAGAAACGATACACATCATAGTAGCCCGGGATATGATTTGCATTGATATAGTCGCTAAGTTCAGCTTCATCGGTGTAGTCATTGTCTACCCATGCCCAGACTTCTTCATCATAATTACTGATTGCTCCACCGAGAAGAAAGGTATCCCATCCTGTTGCAGAGAAACTCGTTGGATTCCGGGCATAATTCATCGATTTCGTAAGAATAGTTGTAATATTGGTTTGGTCACTAAAGGGAATTCGCCCTAAATACAAATCCGGTTGCCAGTCCCCAATTTCATCCGTCGAAGGACCACCCACATTGAAGGTGGCGCATTCACCCCACCGACCATCATTATCATCGTCCCAGTCGGCATCGCCCATAACCGAGTAGTAGAAATCTGTGGGTTTCCGATTGGGATCCTGGCCTACCCATTCGCTAGTATCAGGAAGATAGACGTAGCGGGAGGGAATAGTAGCATTATCACCGATGAGGAGCACCCATTGTAGGGTTGCTGGTGAAGTATTATCATACACATCTTTGATAAAGGTCCAGATTTGTTCAGCTTTGTCTCGAACTGTAGCTGATATCGGATAATTGGTCTGAATCCAACTTACATCAGCCACCTGAGTGGGAACACCTTTCAGGTTTTTCCATTCCGCGAACGAATGGACCCAAGCACTATTCGGGGTGATGATCAAATATACAGGACTAGCTGGTTGGGGAACGGGGGCTTCGGATGCCTGATGAAAAACAAAGGGCTCTGAAGGCAGAGCCGTATTCAACGGTAAAAACGAGGGGGGAGTAATTATCGGTAAAAACACCGTGAAGGTGAGGAGAAAGAGAAGTGGAATTACAAACCATTTTGTGAATGAAAGACGTTTCATTATATCTCATTCCTGAGGAGCCGTTAACATCAGGAGAATGAACGGAAAGCATTGGCTAGGCAGAGACATCCAAAGCCTCCCGCTGTTGTCGCCTCGCACTCCCTTAGGAGAACTTGCTTTAAAATTATTTACCTAGACGGCTAATAGAGGAACAAAAGTTCCCAAAGGAAATTAAGAGCTCTTCAAAAAGTAGTTGGGTGAAATACTAGGTCGTTTCAGCCAAGGTCACTTGATCCTGAAGAAATCGTAGACGGCGCAACAGGTCTTGTCTACCTGTACGGAAGAGTTCAAGTCGTTTTTGGTCAGCTTCCAAAAATTTTGCTACAACTGGAGATTTCAACAGTTCAGGGAGGATTTCAACGGATTTGAGAAGATATCCGCCAATTTGGATTTGATCATCCATAGCAATGAGGGCATTTTCTGATTGACGGAGAGCATACGGAAGGGTATCTGTTCGGATATCGAGTGGGAGGAGTTCGTGAGCGGATTTAGCAGGATTAGAAGCGAACATTGTAAACCATTCGTTAACATCAATTTCCTTGGGGAGAATGGCGTTGAGAATGGCTCGTTCATGGTCAATGTAAAGACTTCCCATCTGGGTTCGTTGAACTAATAACTCGTGGAGTGCCACACTTGCTTCAGTTAAGAGATCAAATTGGATCTGTACTTTTGATACCCATTTAAGAGACAGGAAATCAAAATCACTACTAAATGTAGAAAACTGGGCTAGCAAATTGATAATAACATCAAGATAACTCCCCAAAGCATGAAGCGCCTGTTCAAATGAGCCTTCACTTGCTTCGTTTAGGAAACCTTGCAACCCGGTAATGAGGGAAGTAATATCCACGTCCAACCACAGATCAAGAGCCTTTTCCCAACGAGATAATTCAGGGGATTGATACTTGGCAAAGAAATTCCGAAACTCCCGGTCGGTTACTCCAAGGCTTCGCATTTCAATGAGTAAGCGTTCTAATTCCCCGCCAGTATCGGCAACGACCCAACGGAGATAGCCGATATCATTCATTTGTGAAAGAATTCGTTGTTTAACCTCTTCTTGGGCAAGTATCCGAACAGCCTTCTTCTTTTTTTCAAAGAGCGCCAATTGATCCTGTGGAGAGAAATAGAGATTGCGAGTTAAGTCTTCTATATGAATTCGCCAATCGCGAGCATGACGTAACGCTCGATCCAATTCATTGAGAAGATGTACTAATTCCCCCACGAATTGGTTTTCGAGATTCAGGACCATTTCAGGTTGCGTAACCATTTGTTGGTAATCCGTTGGATGGAATACACCGGTGTCAATTAGGACGACATCTCGATTGAACTCACGAACGGAGTCCAAATAGTCTGCAATGTGGTGACGTAGATCAGCAGCATCCATTCAAGTGCATCCTCGCCAGAATCCATATTCTTCTTTGCCAAGATGGCTTTTAAGTATCCGCAAGCGAAAAAAACTAAAAACAACTGTCACGAAATCCTTGGAAAACTCTTGCTATCTTGACTTTTCGAAGTTCTCATTCAGTTTTTGTAACTCAATTAGGATCTTCTGCAACAGAGGAGATGAATCCGTTATTGAGGTGGGTTCTACTTCAGTTGTTAACGCATACCCTGCCCGATACCGTCGTACGAGCTTCAGTACTTGATTGTTGACTTTCTCATAATCTACCAAGCCGTCCAGGGCAAGTTCTGGTGAGGGTTTACCTGACTGGGCACCCATTTGTCCCGCTGTTTCAATTTTCACACTCCCAATTCCTAATACCCGGTCAAACGGTCCTCGTCGGAGCGATACGTTGGTGATTGCCCGAATGGGCACAACACGGCGCGTTAGTGTAATTACACCGCGTGAGACAATGACTTCATCCTCCTCAATGGCATACAGAATCCGACGATAGTAGGCCGGAATGATAAACAGCCCTGGAATCGTCCAAATAAAACATAACACAAATCCCCAAAACAACACTGAAGACGATATCCAAAGAAGGCTCGGAAATGGCCAAAATAGTAGTAAATACATCAAAGTCAATGGTAGTACAAGAATCAGAAAGAAGAATAAGGGTAAGGAAAGCAATTGCAAGTAGTATTTTGTCCGAAGCCGTGAATCTGGTTGAAATTCCATATTTACACCTATTATCTGGTACAAGATTCTCTAATAAAAACTCTAGTAGATGAACTGCCGTTGAGGACGCAGAAATGGTAAGCCTTTTCCTTCAATAAGAACATTATACTGCTATTCTGAACAGGGAGGACAAACAATAATGGAAAAACCCTGGCTAAAATTCTATGAACCCGGCGTCCCCGAAACCCTTGATATTCCTGAAATTCCCCTCTTTCAACTTCTCGAAGATTCTGCAAAGGATTTTCCGGATAACACCCTTGGTATTTTTCTTGGACAAGAAAAGACCTACAAACAGGTCCAAGAAGAAGTCGACCGCTTGGCTAACGCCTTGAATAAAATGGGCCTAAAACAGGGCGATGTAGTCGCCCTCATGTTGGGAAACATGCCCCAATTCTTAACTGCATTCTTTGGTGCGCTCAAAGCCGGAGCGATTCTGACCCTTATCAATCCGCTTTATCAGGCCCCTGAAATCAAGTTCCAACTCAACGATTCAGGAGCCAAAACTTTAATCATCATTGACATCATGCACGACAATTATGCAAAAATCCGTGATGATACCAAAGTTGAGCACACCATAGTGACCACCATGGCTGATGCATTCCCAGGTATGCAAGTGAGTTTTACACCCCCTGAAGGTGTGAAAGGTTATCACATGTGGGGTGAACTCCTAGAAAAAGCTGAATCCAAGGCACCGAAAGTTTCCATAAAGCCGAAAGAGACTCCTGCAGTCCTCCTCTATACTGGTGGAACCACGGGGGTCCCAAAGGGGGCAATCCTGACTCATTATAATCTTGTTGCGAATGCCCACCAATGCAAAAGCTGGATACCCTTTGCTGAACGCGGTGCAGGTGACACAACTCTTGCGGTGCTTCCCTTCTTCCATTCCTTCGGATTAACTGTCTGTATGCTGAATACTGTAATCCTCGCAGACCGGCTCGTGTTACACCCCCGACCTGACCTTGACCAAGTCTTACGGGATATCCCACGGTATAATGTCAGCTTCTTTCCAGGAGTTCCAACCTTATACGCTTCACTTCTTCAGCGTGACGACCTTGATCAATATGACCTGAAATCTATGACTGCCTGTCTTTCAGGAGCAGCCCCGCTCCCAATGGCGGTGGCTAAAGCCTTCGAAGAAATTGCTGGAGCCAACCTGGTGGAAGGCTATGGCCTGACTGAAGCCAGTCCAGTGACCCATGCGAATCCTATCCAACAGAACCCGCCCTTCGATAAGAAACGAGAAGGATCCGTCGGCGTTCCAATGTCTAGTACTCTTGCAAAAATCATTGACCTGGATACTGGTGAAGACCTTCCCCCAGGACAGGAAGGGGAACTCGTTATCAAAGGACCCCAAATCATGAAGGGTTACTGGAACAAACCCGAAGAGACAGCCAAACAAATGACCAAGGATGGATGGCTTCGTACAGGTGATATCGCCAAAATGGACGGAGACGGATACTTCTATATCGTCGACCGAGCCAAACAAATGATTGACCGCGCAGGCTTCAAGGTCTGGCCACGCGATGTTGAAGAAGTCCTCTTCGAGCACCCCAAAATCGCTGAAGCTGCAGTCTTTGGCATTCCAGATGAACAACGCGGCGAAACCGTCATGGCCGTCGTCGTCCTCAAAGAAGGCGAAGAAGCGACCTCCGACGAAATTATCGAATACACCAAAGACAAACTCGCTTACTACAAACGCCCCCAATTCGTTGAATTCCGTGATGAATTACCAAAATCGATGGTAGGCAAAGTTCTCCGCCGTGTACTTCAAGAAGAGCACTTAAAGAAGATCGGTAAAGGATCTATTGTGGATCGGAAATAATCTATCTAAGTTAAATCACAGAAGGTATCCACCTCTACCTTTCAAGCTAGTCTGCAATTCAAACTGTTACGAATTACTAGCAACTTCACTCGAAACCAAATCATTCTGTTCGATAGATCGATTTGAATTTATTTACTTGAAACCTAGACTTTCTAAATAAGGATTCCAAAACTCAGCGAGTTATTATACAAAAGTATTAGGTACGGTAGTCATATTATGAATTCAACCAACCCAAGGTGAAATTCATGTCAGATACAGGCAATTCACGCAAGTATTCGATTATTGTTGAACGAGTGGAAAATTACGAGTTTCGTGTTCGTTTTGATAATCCCGATTTCAACAACTGGACGTTAGACGAACCCTCTCCCTTAGGTAATGATAAGGGACCCAACGCGACACGAACTCTGGCTGCGGCTATTGGGAATTGTCTTTCAGCGAGTCTGATGTTCTGCTTACAGCGTAGCAGACTAGTAGTGGATTCCATTCGGTCTGAAGTGACACCAATGGTTGCCCGGAATGAAGAGGGGCGGTGGCGTATTCAACATCTTGACGTGAAGGTATATATCAAAATGACAGAAGACGATCCCAAACGGTTTCAACGGTGTGTTGAAATCTTTGAGAATTACTGTATAGTAACATCATCAGTAAGAAAAGGGATTCCAGTGGATGTTGAAGTTTTGCAAGAGACTTGACTTTGAGCCAACTTTTTCCTAATATTGAGCTAAACATTTATGAGACATCTTCGGAGGAGGGAGTATCGGAAGGGTTATACTCTTAGCTTCCATTTTCTATGTAGGAAGAGTTCACGGAGATTGATACCTGATGTCAAAGGATCCACAAGGGGCTCCCCCAGCCCCCGCCGCAAAACCTGCGGCAACCGGCGGAATTGAAGCTGAGTTGAAAAAGATCATTTCGTATATTAGCCACCTCAATGAATCACAGAAAAAAATGGCGGCACAACTCACTAATCTTGAGAAACGGATTGATGCCTTGGATGAGGCGATTGGCACAGTGATGACCGCAACAGGAAAAGCGGTTGCAGATGGGTTTGCCCCTATTGAAACCAAATTGGCTGAAGTAATCGATAAAGCTGTTGGGTCAGCGATGACAAAACAGATTATCCCCCAAATCAAGGCAGCAGTCCCCACTCCTGCACCTGCGCCGAAACCGACCCCAGCGCCTATCTCGACTCCTGCTCCTACACTAGCACCTGCACCAACGCCAGCGCCTGTTCCTGAATCGCGTCGTCCATCGGATGTACCGGATACGAAGATCGCAATTGTGCTTGAAGGCAATGAGAAGATCATCAATGACATGAAGAATCGGCAACGCGTTCAACGAGAGTACCTAAAGCCACTCATAGAACAAGCCCGAGACACTGCAATGAACAATCTGAGTAGTCGAGCGAAAGCCGCGAGCGTATATAAGGAACTCATCGCACTTTTGAAATCGAGTCCCTCCGATTTACCACCCGATACCGTAGCAACTGTTGTGGCAAAGCTAGAAGAGCTAAATATGCATATCCGGTCTTCGTAATCTGACGGATTAATCATTCGTTGATTGGTGGTCTTTGAAGTTGCTTCACTAGGAAGCGAAGCTACCGTTTAATATCAGTTGCATATTATCGGTAGATAATACAAGGTGAGTCATTAATGACTGAAGCAAAAAGAAGCCCAACAGATGAAAGTAAGGCTGAATCATCTGCCCTCAGTCAATCCACAAACCAGCTTGTCGAATTAATTCGAATGCGACGGAGTATCCGCCATATGACTGGAGAACGGATTCCCGATGAACATCTAGAACTGATATTGGATGCGGCTCGGTATGCGCCGTCCCCTGAGAACATGCAGATGTGGCGTTACGTGATTATCCGTGAAGATTCTGATATGAAACGTCTTATTGCAGATATAAGCCAAGAAGCAGCACGCTATGTGTTTGGTAATTTCCCCTATGAAGCTACCCAAGGGCGATTATGGTATATGCCGGATGCAAGTCGACCAGGAACCTACGAGGAAATGCGTGATGGATCCCTATTTCGGTATCCCGAAAAAGCGGATGCGGTGATTATCTGCTGTGCTTCGGAATCATGGCATGATAGCACCGCCATGTATTCCAACGAGCTTTGTGGGAGTGTGGTAGTTGCAATGGGTGTGTTGAGCATGTGGTTGGTTGCCCACTCAATGGGATATGCCTGCGCGTATCAAGCTGTACCTTTTGCAGATAAACGGCACGTGGAATATATTTGTGATAAAATCGGAATCCCGAGAACTTGGACTCCTCTAGCCGCCTTCTGCATCGGTATCCCAGAGAAAAAGCGCATGTTAGGACCTTCACGCTGGCCCCTAGAGGGTAGTTTCTATTCAGAAAGATGGGGAATACCCTACCAACGCCTGGCGTTTCGGAAGCAAAAACCCAATCAACACAAAAAAGACCACGAAAGATAGCATGGTGCGTAAAAAAATGCAAATACAATTAGACAAGGATATACAGAAGGCCCTTGAAACCAAAGCCAAAGAAGCTAATATTAGCCCTGAAGCCGCGGCGACCTTAATCTTATCAGAGTATGTGCGTGTGTTTGGGAGCGCAATTTATGCTGGTACTTGGCGTACCGGTGACAAAGAAGGCCAGAAAGGCATGAGGTATGTAGTGGATTGGCCGTTTCAACCAGGTCTGGTGAAAATTCCAGGAGATCAATCCATAGATGAAGGAACAGGAGGAAAATAGTTTGCCACGATACAAGAAAGCACCAAATGGTCAATGGCCAGGGTATCCAAATTTACGGCTTAGTGATATTGAGACATTAACAATTCGGCAAAACAAGAATGTCGCTGAATCCTTAGTTAACAACCGGAAAGGTCGCGTTGTAGTGTTAATGGATCACGAGTTGTATCAAGAATTTCTTATGAAGGTCCGTGGAAAGAAAGGCGATATCCGGGCGCGTCATGTGAATGATGCTGTTGTGGAAGCAGTAAAAGCGTGGATAAAGCAATAAACCAGGAGTGGTATTTGTGACAAATGAATTGTATCAGATTTTTGAAGGACTTATCGCAAAGGTAAACGAGACCCCGGAACATCGCGAGTTTGTTCGTTCATGGGTAGGCCCCTACCAAGGAAAAGTCCTTCAACTTGAAACGGATGAACAACTGTTCTATATACTCCTTCATCGCAGAGGAACTATGGAAATACAAGAAGGTCAATATCCCTCTCCAGATGTTATTTACAAAGCTTCGCAAAAGACGCTGCTCAGCCTTTTTACAGGTCAGTCCTCTTTTCGTGATTTGATGAAAAGGTGGGAACTAGTCATCATTGGTGCTGGGCACGAATCTGTCCCATTAGCTCAATTAATGATGCGTGTATTACAACAAACGGGGTGAAACCTTGGCCAAGAGGAACCAACATACATCGAAGCTTTCAGCTGAAGACTGGTTCAACCTCGGGATATCGTTGGCAGAAGAGGGAAAACTCGAGGAAGCGTTAGAAGCCTTTTCAACAACAAGTGAACTCCGTCCCCAAGATCCCGCTGTGTGGTTCAATAAGGGCCTGGTTCTCGACGAGTTAGGTCGAATCAATGAAGCCCTCGATTGTTACCAACGGGCAACGGAACTAGATTCTAATTACACAGAAGC
>JABXGX010000266.1 GCA_016550405.1 archaeon
AGATGGTCCTCTGAATACTATTCACTTCATGAAATCAACAGATTATGGGAATACATGGTCTGCTCCTATGGTTGTCAATCCCCCAGGATACCCTGAAATTGCCATAATTACAGTGTGTGCGGTCGATAGCAATCATCATCTCTATATCTGCTTTGCAGCTGGTTATACTACTGACAAGGAAGTCTATGTCATCAAGTCGACTGATGGCGGTGACTCTTGGTCTGCTCCCGTTCAGGTCAATGATATAACCACGAATATGCAGCGAATGGTCGAAATGCACATTGATGCTGATGATAATATTCATGTTGCTTGGCTAGATGCCCGTAATGGTGAATGGGATATCTATTACAGCTACTCAACTGATGGAGGCGCAAGCTTCTCCGACGACTACTGTATCACGAGCGAGGGATTTCCTCTGTCCTTTACTCGGCCCGGTGATTACATCACCTTACGATCTGATTCTACAGGAAAGCTGTTTATTGTCTGGACTGATGGTCGGGCCGTCACAGATCAAGACATCTACATTGCTAAACAAGACATCTCTGCACCTGTGATCACAGCATTCCCAATAGCTCCACCGTCTCAGTTTCAACCTGTAACTTTTTCAGTCGAAGTTGAGGATGATGATCGGGTGGCATCAGTTGATGTGTACTATCAGATAGATTCAGGTTTTGTTCATCAATTTCCAATGTTTGAGGTTTCTGAGAACAACTTTAAGCTGATTGTTCCTGGTTCGCAAATCGTTGGACATGTTCTGTCTTACTATTTCGTTGCTAATGATTCTGCAGGTCGATACACTCGATTGCCTTCAGAAACTTCGGAGTTTATTAGTGTACAAATAAGTGCTTTTTCACCGACGCTGATCATTACTATCGTTGCTGCGGTAATCGTTATTGTGTTAGTCATCGTTATTGCAATCTGGTATCTTCGTAAAAACTAATTCCAAGCAAGTTGGAATTTGTCAATGAGTAATTAGTCTGATTTGAATTTACTCACTTGGTTCATTCTTGATTAAGCATTAAATATGATTAATCAACCTTAAAGGTGTGAAGGGAAGCACCATGAGCGAAGAAGCTTATATTCTGGAGTTCTGTCGTCGATGGTTACCTGCGTGGACGGGCAATCAACCGGACACACTGCTGAATTTCTACGCAGACAAAGCATTTTATGTTGATCCTGCACATCCGGAAGGCCTCAAGGGCAAAGATCTACTTCGAGACTATTTTACCAAGCTTCTTGCTGCAAATCCCAATTGGGTCTGGGAACCTGTAGAAGTTTATCCAACGCCTCGTGGATTCACCCTTAAATGGAGAGCGATTATCCCAGTTGGGAAGAAAAAGATTGTTGAGCAGGGAATGGACATCGTTGAACTTGAGGATGGAAAAATTAGCCGTAATGAAGTCTATTTTGATCGAACACGATGGTTAGCCGCTCTTCCTAAAGCCAAGAAGAAATAACCAAAGTAAGGAGTCCTTCAACTTTCTTTGGCATTTAATCGCTGGTAAAGATTTTTGTTTGTCTTATAGATGCCTACATATTCTTCAAACAGAGTGTCATAGAAGTGTCTGTTGGTGGGATTGGGAGTGTATGTTTTTACGATTTTGATTAGACTTGGAATATCGTTAAATGTAATATAGCCGAGTCCCACGCTGGCAATGAAAGCGGCACCTCGGGCATTGGCTTGGAGTGGGTCATGGACTTGGCGAATATTCCGGTTGAGGATATCAGCATAAATTTGGCACCAGATGTCAGATTGAGCGCCTCCTCCAATCATATTAAGGCTTTCAAAGCTTCGTTTTGTGAACTTCTCGACTGCGTTGAGTATCCATCTACTGTTGAAGGCTACGCCTTCATAGACAGCTCGAATAATTTCGCCTTTTTCGCTATCGAGTGAGAGATTGAAGAATGCGCCGCGAACAGTGGGATCTTCAACGGGCGTTCTTTCGCCATAAAGCCACGGTGTGAAAATAATTTTCTTTCGCCCAGCTGGGACAGCTTCAACGATTCGGTCGAAGTCCTGATAGACTGCTTGGTTTCCACATTTCGTCTCATCATCGGGGTAGAATAATTGGTCTCGAAGAAAAGTTAAGCAGGCGCCCGCTGTTTCTTGTTCATTCGCTACGAAATAGCGTCCCGGAATAGCAGATGGGAGGGAGGCTATATTGCAGTTAATATCCGTTTTTTTGAAAGGCACGTGACATGTGAGCCAACTACTTGTCCCAATATAGATATGACCTTCGAAATCCCGAACTGCTCCTGATCCGATTACTGCTGAAGGAATATCTGGGGCGCTTACAAATACCTTAACATCTTCATTCAGTCCCAGAGAATTAGCCACCTCTTTTTGAAGTGTTCCCAAAACATCTGTGGACCGCTTTAGTTCTGGAAGCTTTTCGCCATCGATTCCTAATTTTTTAATCAACCCTTTATCATAATGTGGATGGCTGATGTTTCGAGTATCTGTAATCCAATGGAGCATCATTGTTGACGGGGATGAGGCGACTTCTCCTGAAAGTCTTAGGTTAATATAGTCTGTAGGTTCTAGGAAGAAATCCGTTTGGTCATAAATATCAGCGAGCTCATGTTGAATGTATAAGATGTGAGCGATTGGGTCTTTTCCGCTCTTCGTTGGAATTCCTGCAGTTTTCCGTAGCCAACGAAGAAGATTGAATAGGGAATACCCTTGGATATTCAGGATTCCCTTAAGAGTTTCACGTACATACGTTGCGCCTCTGGAATCCATCCATATTATGGCGTTCATTAAATGCTGTCCGTTACTATCAACTGCGACAGTCCCAGACCATTGACTTGTATTACAAATCGCTACGATGTTCTCAGGAGGGACAAGTTCTTGACTAATCAGGTTCCTAGCGGCAATCAAAAAAGCTTGCCACCATTCTTCGGGGTTCTGTTCAGCCCCTCCACCTGGATGTAGATAAAGGGGAGTATTTTCGCACGTCCATCCAAGAATTTCTCCTCGCGTAGTTACAATTGCGGGTTTCATAGCGGATGTTCCGTGATCTATCGCAAGAATGAATTTGTCTTGACTCGTGGCAGCTGTCATTGATCAAGCCTCTTTTTAATGTGAAATATTATTTGTATGGTTAAGGCTGAAATAGCCTTCGGGCAGGAATTCAATAGTTATATAGATAGCTCTTTGACATTTCCTTGCGCATCGATGGACTGAATGAGGAGTGGACTGCTTTCCCCGGTGATTGAATCAAGGTTCAAGTATTCTTGCATGATAGCAAGAAAGTCCATGGGGTTCACACAGGCTTCAGGGGGAAATACGCCTTTTATTGGAATTTTATTACGATGCATGAGTGTAGCACCAATTGCAGCTGGGATCCCTGTTCCTTCTCCCATCGCTTGACCAATTGACCAAAGTGAGAAGACGTATTGATGCGGTTTTCCTTCTTTTTGTCCTGCAACTACAATTTTCGCGCATCCACGTTGCTTGCCAAATTTTGTTTCTTTTAAGATGCGTTCTCGTTCGTTGATGATGTAAGCAATGGCAAAATCCCGAGGAATAATCGGTGTTCCTTTTACGATTAGAGGCTCTTCACCAATCATTCCTAATTTGACAAGCTTAATGATGAAGTTAAAATATTGAAAAGGAAGAACGGTGCCTTTGTTGGTCACTCGTTGACATTGAATATACTTTGGTAACGTAATCGTTTCAGGATGGGGATAAGGATAACATAGATGAGTACCAATCTTATGGAATGTGGCTTCTTCACGGAGTGCAATCCCTTTGACATCAAAGAATCGGACCTGCTGTTTTTTCCCTTCTAAGAACATAGGAATATCAGAGGTCATCGCGTGTATTCTGTGAGCAACTACTGCAGCTCCTTCGATAGGTTCTCCGCCATGGGCATGATAGATGTCGATGGAATCAACACGATCAAGGAGCGAGTCCGCTGCAAATCGAACCAGAATATTCGAGACTCCAGGTGAACTACCCATCCCAATTAAGGCAGAAATACGCGCCTTTTCCGCCTTTGCATTCATTCCAAGCAAAGCTTGAGTCGGTTCAACATCATCACACACATCTACATAATTGATTCCCGCTTTAATGACTGCTTTCAGGATTCGTGGACCATATTGATAGAAGGGCCCTACACAGTTGAGTACAACATCCGATCCATCAATCGCAGCTTGAATGCTTTTTGGGTCTAACGCATTCACCTCTAATGCACTGCATTCTCCGCCCAGCTCTTCTGCTAGGGCATTAGCGGCTTCAGTATTGATATCGGCAATAATGATTTCATCGAAATCTGGGAGCTGTTGCAGAGTTCGAACTGCAACACTTCCAACAGCACCACATCCACCGAGGACAGTTATTCTGTTCATACGTGTTCTTCAAGAAAGGTATACAGCTAGTATTTAGTTTTACTGTCAATCCGATTGTATTTTTTGGTTTCCTTGGTTGCATTAAGAGTGGGCACCCGACTAGGCAAAGATTCTTATCGGAAATTCTGGCGTTGTAATATGCCTTAGAGGAGTATAGGTTAGTCTATAAAAGGACTAAAATTAGGATATGACAAGACGCAATCTTTGGAGTCACCGTTATTGGCGGAAGAATCTCTAGCTCAAAGGTGGATATTCAAAGTTATTCTCATGGGCGATTATGCCGTGGGAAAAACTTGCATCATTCGCCGCTATGTATCGAACACCTTCATTGAGGATTATAAAGCGAGTATCGGCGTTGATATTACTTCGCAAGAACTCACTTTTAAGAAAGACAAGGTGCAACTTCAACTCTGGGATATGTCCGGGCAAACAGACTTCAAATTGGTTCGCAGTCAATTCATGAGTGGCACAGACATAGGAATCATTGTGTTTGATCTAACCCGTCCAAGCAGCTTGGAAAATGTTTCCCGTTGGGTTAACGAAATTCATGCAATGATTCCACAGCTACCTCTAGTCCTGGTTGGTAACAAAGCAGATCTTGGTAATGAACGCCAAATATCTAAAGAAATCGCGGAAAAGACAGCTCAAGAACAGGAGATGCTTTTCTACTGCGAGACATCAGCAAAATCAGGTGAAAATATCTCTCTTCTATTCAATGATATTGCCCAACGGCTGTTGACTGAGGCTAAATAGGAAAGGGAAAAGATCCATGGGGGGAATGAAGCTTGCCGCAAGGTGCGGCACTATTCAAATTCGATCAAAAAATCGGACCGGTCTTCAAATTCGCGGTTCCTAAGTCACTCGAAGTTTCCCAAAAAGAAACGATAGTGCTTTTCACAACAAGAACACTAGTTGATGAAGGCTTTACAGGGGTCAAAGTAAAAGAAAGAAATTGGGTAACCTACCTTAATCCACCTTACCTCTTTTGTATTCTTCTGACTTCTGCTGAGCACCAAGACGACTTCGAACAACCAATGATTGATGTATTGTCAAATTATCAGCCAATGTCTCAAATCACATCTAAAGAACTTAGTAATTTGTATGATGATATCGTATCTCGTATTGGTGATTCCCTTCGTACAAGAATCGCAGAAGAACCAGAAGTGCAGGAGCTTCTCCACTTTATTCGTGAAATACCTGAACCATTACGGCCTTCCTGGTCAACGCAGACCGGTTATCATTATCCCGAAGCTGAAAAAATCACGGGTCAATCTTCAGATAAAACCAACAAACTTCTTGACTTAATGATGACCGCAGGGCTTCTTCAAGGACGCATCTGTGGTAATATTGCAATTTGTCCTCAGTGTGAACAGCATAAAATTGTGCAACACGCAAGTTGTCCAAGATGTGGATTGCCTACACTTGAATCTGGAATAGCAATTGAGCATTTTACCTGCGAACACACTGCCTTCATAGAAGAATTTTCCACACCAGCGGGACTTACTTGTCCACAATGCAAAGCGCCACTATCGACTGGTACATATCGATCATTGGGACGAGTCTATCATTGTGTCACATGCAATCAATATCCTCAAACACCAGAACATGTGCTTGGATGTCTTTCCTGTAGAGTCACATTTACTAACAAAGAAGCGAAATATAAACCAGTATATTGCTACACTGTTCCCGATTAACCACAGAATAATCAAGAGAAGCATATAATGGTCTAAAGATGAACCCAACTAGTTTTTAATAGAAGATAAGCAAACAACAACCATTCTACTAATGAAATTGTAGGGTGTCAACTATGGTAAATTTACTCATCGGATTCGGTGTTCCTAATTGGGCGTGGGATATCTTCGCCCTTTTACTAACTTTTCTGGCGATCCTAATCTTGATTCGAATAAACGATATGCTTCGAAAACGTGAAATCATTCCAATCTTTGTTTCTCGAAAAGTCATCCACATCTTTGCTGCACCAATTTTTTTGGTGTGCTGGTTATTATTCTCTGGAGACTATTTTAGCCGGTATTTTGCGGCAGTTGTTCCGTTGCTGTTTGTGCTTCTCTTTATTGCTATTGGAACAGGATTGATGAAGAACGAAGAATTTGTTAATACCATGTCTCGTGAAGGTGATCCCAAGGAGCTCCTCAAGGGAACCCTCTTTTACGCCTTGATCATGGTTTTTGCGAGCATCTTTTTATGGTATGTACCAGTCGATGCAACTCTTCAACCTACTTGGATTGTCTTCGTCCCCACTGCAATACTTATCTTCGGTCCCCTTGCGGGAGGCGATGGCTTCGCTGATCTGATTGGTCGAAGATATGGAAAACGAAAATTCCACATCTTTGCTGATAAGAGTATCATTGGCACTATCTCGATGTTCATCTTTAGCCTCCTATTCACTTTAGGACTACTCTTTGTCTTCTGGCTAGCCCTAGATCCCCTCTATGCTTCAGTCAATGTAACTGCACTGATTATCCCAATCGTAGTTGTCACTTTAGTAAGCACTATTATCGAGTTGCTCAGTCCACGAAATATGGATAACCTCTTGATTCCCATTTTCACAATGATAGTCATCCTTGCTCTGGCTTGGTTTGGTTTATTCACTTATACTATTTGGCACATTGGACCTCTTTGATTCC
>JABXGX010000267.1 GCA_016550405.1 archaeon
GATTTGCGGGAAGGCCTGAAGCCGTGGTGTAAAGCTTTGCCCGAATTTCTTCTAGGTTCTGTTCGGGTTCATAATGTCGATAATTAACTTTCATGTTCGATCAACCTCCTTGATAGTCGCCTTCACGACAACTATTCTTAAATTACGAGGATAACGTATTGCGAATGGTTAAAACATTCTCAGACAATGAGAAAATTCATCTCTTCTGATATAAAAACATAATGAAACAGGCGCATATAAGAAAAAAGGCTCAAAATATCCGATCGAGTATTCACAAATAGTAACGGTGTCGAAGACATAACTGCTGGATCTATCTACCGACGTGCAAGGGGTTTTACCATTCATAGCTTTGGCACAATGTGATCCTTTAGAATACGAATCGTATCCAATCCCATCTGTCGCACATTCCCCACGAAAGGAAGGCCGATATTGAACACATCCACATGCTCCTTGTACTGACGTAATCTTTCAACGACCCTCTCAGGGGGTCCTGCAAGATCCTGTTTACAGCCAGCCTCGAGAGCCTTCTTCTTAAATTCCTCCGTGTATACGCCTAGATGCCATTTCTGAGATATCACATCGCGTTTTCGATTTTCAAAATCATCCGTATCTTCACCAATAACGGCGACCATGAGTCCGGTCGACCATCCTAACTCCTCAAAGTTGCGACCAACCTTCTTGCACATTACTCGCATGCGTTTCTTTTTCTGTGCATAATCTGCCGCTGTTCCTTTGATATAATCCACGCCATCGGCATATCTTGCCGCTGTTTCTTCCATCATCGGTGCCCTGAGTGTTTCGCTTCCAACCCAAAGTGGGATGCGCGGCTTTTGAACAGGTTTTGGGAGGAACATCGTTTCCTTGATACTATAGAACTCACCATCAAAGCTGGGTCGTTCTTCGGTCCATAGCAGATTGAGGATTTGGAGGGCCTCTCTTAATTGGAGAATTCTGGTCTTTGTCGAAGGGTAAGAATATCCGTAGGCGTCGTACTCAGGTTTCTTCCATCCGGCTCCGATATCAAGCGTGATTCTACCATTGGACGCATTATCTAGGTTCGCCGCGATCTTCGCAAGAAGTGCCGGATTCCGATAGGATTGACAGGTGACCTGCGTTCCGAGGCGAATCTTCTCGGTTTGTGGAGTGAGTAATGCAAGGGTGGTCCAGGCTTCATAGCATTGATTCTCTCGGCCTTCAATCCATCCAAAGAAATGATCGGATACGGTGAATCGGTAGAAGCCTGCCTCTTCAGCGGCCTTCGCGAGGGTCACGATATCCTCGTAGGAATACCCTACATGTGGTTCGATGCTAATGCTAATTTTCATTTGACCCACCAAACGCTTCCTTTGAATTAACAGTACTGAATTCTAATATTCTATGAAAAGTGTCTTCCTATTTGAATGACGTTCAATGAAATATGATTGGCCCCTTTATGGGGAGAGTTGATTTGAGAAGATTGATATATGCACGGGTAACATTTTCTTCTTTTGGAGGCTTGTTGACGGTTTCAGGTGCGAAAATTAGCATGGAATTATCCTTTGTGCTGCATAGACTTGTGGGAGCTCAGATAGATACAGAGGGATTTCCAGTCTGGATTATAGACCTGCTGGCTTGGGGCTGTTTAGTGGGACTCATTGTGGGCATCATCATCGCATTGACGCTGTGGGCTCAGGGACGTAGTATTCGAAAACGGGCGCAAGAGTCAGGGGTTGAGGCACCGTTACCTGAGAGTTCGCGTGATCTGAGACCGTTTGGCATTCATGAGGGCTGGTGGTTCATTATTGGCATCATTTTCATTGGTGTTATTTGGTTGGCAGCGCCATTCATTCAGACGACAGTTCCAGAGCTAGCAATAGCCATCGGTGCATTCTCAATTCTCACCGGGGTTGTGTGGTTTTTCATTTTCTATGGTGTCGTTTATCTTATCCACGAATACCGAAAACGTGAACAACTATTACAGGAAGCAATCCAACAAAGAGGTGTAACGACTGCAAGACCAAAGAAACCTAGGCGATGTTCGGCGTGCAATGCACCGTTGGGTGAAGATGATCAATTTTGCAGTCAATGTGGAGCCACCTCAGACTAGCCAGTGTTATACGAATTTGTAGAACTCGAAAACAAACAAGAATCAGGAAAACTGCGAACACCCTAGAAGCTGACTAATCTTGGCTCATTTGCATTTTCTTAAATAGAACTTCGGATTATAGATTGGTAGTTCAGTGGGAGGAGGCTAGGTTTCTAGCTGCTCTGCTGTTGGCGTGAACTCAACCGATGTAGGAGTTAATTGGAAATGGGAAAACGTCGATTAGTGGTATTGTTGGGATTAGCTGCGCTCCTAGTTCCTGTTTTACTCGGTCCTATGGGGACTGTGCAGGCGGCCACATCGGTGCTCCATTTAGAGGGTGGCACGGAATGGTATAACACGAGCACGACGGTCGTGAACTCGGTTATTTCTAAGGATCTGGATAATGATGGGGCAATTGAGGTAATCACCGGTGGCTATGCTGATTTAGTTTCGGGGCGCTTTGCGCAATTACGGGTCTGGCGTTTCAATGGTACGCATTTTCGTTTGGTGGATAGTTATGAATGGCAGATGGCGGGGACAACGGAAATTCGATCAGTGTTTGCGGAAGACATCGATGGAGATGCCACGGTGGAAATAGTAACTGGTGGGTGGTACGACGACGGAACACGCAATCA
>JABXGX010000268.1 GCA_016550405.1 archaeon
CGGTGGAGCCAAATGGACAAAAGACCGAACTTTTGCCCTCACCTTCAGCCATGGCACTCAATCCTTGGCTCTTCACTCAGCACAATTGTAGCAGCAAAGTGCCCGCATGACAACAGTCAGACGGGCAATGGCAGGTAGCTAGTGGCATCATATCAAGACCTGCGGCTCAACAATCCGATGAAATGTTCAGGTCGGCTACATGCTAGGCGATGCGGGGGCTTCACACCAGGATTCGGCGGGTTTATAATGTGGCAAAGACCCACGAAGAATGAGGGAAACGGTTCGCTACAAACTGAAATGGGAAATCGCGCTTAATACATAGCAGAGGAACCGTAGCTGCTCACGTCATCGTCTACGAAGCCCCAGAACCAATCACCTAGAACTGGAGCATTCAAAAGATGTTAACTTCTTCACAGGGGAGTTAAAGGAAGTTTGATGGAGAGAATGCAAAGAAGAGCCAAAGAGAGGCTTCGCCTCTCGCATAAGAAATCAAATCCCCCAAATTGCTCATTACCGAGGTTTAAAGTGCTTTTAGGGCTTGACCAACACGACGGCTCTTCCTAATCGGACGCCCGGTGTCCCGGATATCTCGAAGCCGACCATCTGTGCCAACCTCACAGTGTTCTCAAAATCGCGGCGATTTACGTGAATTTTCGGTTCAGTAATGAATAACTGGCCACCTGGTTTGAGCAATGTGAAGAGTTCTATTAGGAAGGCTCGAACATCGGTTACCTCGTGCAGCACAAAGAACGCCACAGCAAAATCCAATTCTTCTCGAACACCTATACAATTAACAGTGCACCGATGAGTACGAATGCAGTTGGAGAGACCAGCCCTTGCGGCTCTTCTTCTGACCATATCAAGCATCTCAGGCTGAATGTCAGCAGAGATCACAAGGCCGTCTTCGCCTACAAGCCGTGCAAGCCCTAATGACGCGAATCCTCTGCCACAGCCAACGTCCAACACTTTCATTCCTGTCTGGACATACGGCCCGAACAGCTTCCGAGGGTTATGGACAAGTGGACGCAGGAAGTTATCGAACAAGCGGACGATCTGCCATGGGCAAACGTGTGTTTCTTCTCGTACTTGCGAATTGTGGATCTCTTCGACATTCATAGTATCCCCTCCTTAAAGTTTAGTACCTAAACACATATTCCTTAAAAAGAGAGGTTAATTGCTTTTCCTTCGTTGTTCATACCTGTCCAGAATACCGTTGATATCGGTCACAGCCGTAATCAACCTTTCGAGATTAGGCTTCAATTTATCTCCAAAGTATTCGTGAACCACATCGAACATATCCATATGAAATTGCTCATGGTTATGGAAGCCCGTCCAACCCAGATCAGTTAGCTCCAGAAGTATTTCCTTGGCATTGTCATGCGCGTGTGTCTTTATAACGAGTTTCTTCCTTGCCAATTTGTTAATTGTCTGCGACACTGCTCCTTTGGTCACACCCATGTGTTCTGCCAGTTTGGTCACGTTGATTCTTGGATTCTCGCCGATGGCGCGAATTGTGTGTATTTCCGTTTTGTGCAGCGGAACGCCGGTACCGAAATCAAAAGCAGTAGAGTGGACCGATCCGGCCTTAGTCACCACATGGTCGAAAATGTCCATTAGATTCTCAAACGCAGTTCTTTCACTCATGATACAAAAGTATAGCCCCTAAACCACAGTTTGTCAAGTAGATTCTTCAATCCAACTGCCAATGAAGCGTATGAACCAACGAACCCCCATGGTGGTCGTTGCATGCAAGACCTATGGCAGAGATTGGCCTAACCTATACAATTTGGCTGAATGTTCAATCGTTGTTGAGCACCTGAGGGCTATGAGACAAGAGGTTTCCGGTGTATTACCGCAAAGGGCTTGACAAGCCATAGGGCATGTGTTACAAGCATGGTGTCTGAGAATCGTATAGGCTCCGAGAAAGGCAAACCGCGGGAAACTGCGGAGCGCAAAGCCACGGGTCTAAGGCCCAAATGGGGACGATAGCCGGGCTGCCGAAGAGCATCTCTTTTTTTTGGGCAGGCGCCTTTCTCGGAGAAAGGCGCTTTAGTTTTTGGCAGAGGTAAGCTCTTGGAGGTAGAAGGACAATTGCGTGAGTTGGAGCCGATGGATGGATCGGCGGCAATGCCAACAG
>JABXGX010000269.1 GCA_016550405.1 archaeon
AAGCGCCCTACTTCAACTGGTCATCCTGCCTATCTGCTTAATCATTCTTGGATATGTTCTCTGGCGATATCGTCATGATCCTAATCCCACGCCCGATGATGAAGAAGACACCACTTCAGGGGCCGAACCGGAAACTAATTGAGGACTTATCGAGCCGTAGGAATCTGAGGTGCATCTTATGCTATCGAAGAAGGAGATTATGAATCAGGCAAAAGCCTTTGCTGAGGAGGGATTTCTTTGTTCCGAATCAATTTGCTTGGCATTAAGCAAAGCACTGAATGTTAGAAGCAATCTTATTCCGCGGATAGCAACAGGATTTGGAGCGGGGATTGGTCGCCACGGTGAAATCTGTGGGGCATTATCAGGAGCAATATTAGGATTAGGTTTGCAGCTTGGGCGAAATCATCCTTCCGAAACTCCTGAAGGTGAATCACCATATGAGTACAGTCACACCATGGTGAATTTGTTCATAGCTCAATTTGGCCATATGCGGTGTAAAGATATTTTGGGATTAGATATTTCTTGTGAGGAAGGACTACAAAAATACCGGGAAGGAAAATTTTGGGAGAATAAATGTCAAGATATAATTCAAATTACTACCGGACTTGCCTACGACGTCCTTCAGGCAAAAAGTCCCGACTAAAATCGCAAATCTCACTTCACTGGTTTCTTAAATCATGTGTAAATTAGTTTGATATGAAACGGAATAGTAAAAAACGATTGTTGTAATGGTTATGTGGGATAT
Source organism: archaeon (assembly GCA_016550405.1). The sequence continues at coordinate 746 of JABXGX010000269.1, forward strand.
CGGGCTTGTCTACTAACGAAGCAGCCAAGCAGTCGTGCAAAGAGGCTTTAATTTCACTTTTGGCTGGAGTGGAGCCTCTCATTCAAGGGGACACTATTTTTCTCGGTAACTTAGAGATTGAGGTTACCGCTTCAGGATATGCCAATATCACACTAGAGCGCCCATTAGATATTGGCTTTTTCTCAAAGCTCTTTGTTCGTTGGGATTATTACGTTGATGGTAACGAAGCAAGCATCACTGTCAAACCCAGCGAAAACATTTACTTTTATGGCGATGATGGTATCCAGGATATCGCTTTTGGTCCTGAATTCGATCGTGATTTACTGTTCACTGTATTCTTGTATATCGACCGACATTTTCCGGGTAAATATCCCGTTGTGCGCCAATGGATGGAACTAAATCCTCGGAATTGAGTGAAGCCATCAAACTGGCGAACACTTTATGCTAGTATTGTCTTCCAACGTAAGCCACAACTGATGCTGGTTCCCCACACATCGGACAGGGACCCCAAGGTTTCTCTTGCTCCCCTAATTTTACGCCCCGGATATCAGCCCCTGTAGCCTCTTTGATTTTTTCAGCACAACTCCGTCCTTTCATTTCTAGAGTGCAGAAGTTTATACGAGCTGCTTTCTTTTGTTCGATGATATCACAGATCTCTTCAAAGGTATCGGCATCTTGAAAGGAGCTGTCAAAATGCAGCTTTGCTCGCCGCCAGAGTTCCATTGTGATGGCATGACCAGTTTTTTCCACAGCTTTGATGAGGGTTTTTTCGGAAAATGTTTCACGTGTTCGGAGGTCACGGCGAAAGATTGTAACCGTCTGATCTTGGACTTCACGGTTGCCGATTTCGAGACGTAGCGGGACACCGCGCATTTCCCAATAGTAGTATTTCTCACCTGGGCGCTTTTCGGTGTTGTCAAAATTGACTCGGATACTAGCTTTCTTAAGAAGGGTCTCCAACTCACGACAACGTAACTCAACTTCTTTCTTAGCCCCTTTCTTTGGAATAGGCACAATCACGACTTGAATGGGAGCCAGTTTGAACGGTAAGATGAGCCCATCATCATCACCATGCATGATAATGAGAGCACCATACATGCGGCTTAATCCAGGACCGAAGCAAGTTTGCTGGGCAAATTGCTCTTCTTCATTTTCATCAACATATTTGATGTCATAGGCTCTTGCAAAGTTATCACCGAGCATATGGCTTGTTGAGTTCTGGATGAACCGTCCATCAGGAAGAATCGATTCTCCTGCAACAGTGTAATCCGCTCCTGGGAATTTATCCCATTGCGGACGAATGAACACAATGATCGGTATCGCGAGATGGCCTTCTACAAACTCCTTCGTGATAGCCAAGTCCTCAAGAACTTGATTTTCTGCCTCCTTGGCTGTTGCGAACACATCATGGGCCTCAATCCAGTAGAACTCACGTCCTCGTAAGAAAGGACGAGTCATTTTGGTGTCATATCGCCAGATGGCGACACTCTGATATCGTTTGAACGGTAGATTACGCCAACTGCGAATCCAGAGTGCATACATCGGATACATGGCGGATTCGCTGGTTGGACGTAACGCCAACGGTTCTTCGAAGATGTTATCCGCTCCAGAACGTGTGCACCAAAAGACCTCCGGCGCAAAGCCTTCCACATGCTCAGCTTCCCGAATGAGATTCGATTCGGGGACTAAGGCAGGGAAAATGACCGGTAAATGCCCATGAACTTCAAGGGCTTCTTCGAGCAACCGGTACATGATTTTCAGTGTCACGGTCGTCCAAGCGCGGAACACAACCAGGCCTTTCACACCATAGCGTTGGTCAGAGAGTTCCGCCCGTTTGTTGATTTCAGTAAACCAATTCGAAAAATCATCAACTTTGTCATAATGAAATGTGACGATTTCGTCTTGGTCAGTTGTTTCTTGCTTGGTCTGTTTCTTTGACTTCTTAGTCATGTTTTCACCTGCCGTTAACAGTCATTACTCACTGAGGTATTCATTTCTACACATAAACGACATTGAGCAGTAAAAATGGAGTGGGTGGTCTTAATCGATTCGTAGGCAATTAGGAAAACGAACACCTTTCATCTGCTCATGCCTCACCCACAAGACCAAATCCAGCGTATAAAAACCCTTCCTTTCCACCCTGCCTAACAATAGCACAAGACAATAAGAAAAAAGAAATCAAAGGGACCTGAAATCAGATCCCCTTTGTTTGCAGTCCTAGAAGAATGAAGGTGCTCGTTCGAATTCATGCTTCGGTGGTTTCATCGTCAGCGTCTTTTTCGGTGAGAGAATCTCAGTAATCTTGTACTCTCGTTGGCCTAGCCCTAACAGTTCACCATGCTTGGTGACGGCGTAGGGATTCTTGTATGGACCCCATAGCCGCTGGAAGGGGTGTAAATCAGCTGTTGGATCAAGATTGGCGTGTTTGAAATAGAGAGGAATCTCACTTTCAATCAATCCTTTCTTAGCAATCATATCAAGGGTGGCTTGATCCACAGCAACGATATCTCGACTTGCTAATATTCCAATATGTGGCACAACAACGGGCTGGATGATGCCCATGCAATCACAGTGTGGAGTGATATCGATGGCGACGTTGATGAAGAAGCGTTTGTTTTCATCGAAGGTGTCGATGACGTGTTTAGCAGCGATAGCCATCATTTTTTGAAAGGCTTCGAACTGTTCAGGTTTGAGGTTAAGGCTGCCGACGTCTTTGTCAGCTTTGTCGCACTCGGTGCAGTTACCATAGTGGCATTGGAAGCGCATGATCTTAAGTTGGTGTTTTTCTTTGTCGTAGCTTAGCGCGTTATAAGGGCAGACCTCGACAAGCCGTTGGGCGTGTTCGGGTGAAGATTTCTTGGGATCCCACCAGAGGTCGACATTTTCAACGCCGTGGATACGATTCCAACGACTTGGACCGGAATACCCGCCAAGGGCGATGTTTTTGATCGCACCACCATACCCGCAATTGGCGTGACCTTTTGCATGGGCGAGGTCGATGAGCACTTCGGCATCATGGATTACGCCACCCATTTCGAGTTCTTTTACTTTCTTGAAATTAATTTTGACAGTTTTGGTATAGCCGTCTTTGACGCCAGCGATAGGAATCAGAGGACAGCCACAAGTTTCTTGAGTATACCCTCTTTCTGCAGCATTGTAAACAGCAGTGGGATTGTCGGTGATGAACGGCCAACCACCGGCTTCTTTGACAGCCTTAACAATGCGTCGAACGAAAAAAACAGGAACAGTCTGGTAACCGTCGGCGAAGCCAAGATGCATCTTGATAGCGACTTTGTCGTTTCTCTCAATGGTGGAGAAGTCAAGGTGCTCGATGAGTTTTTCGAGTTTTACGCCTAGAGAGGCGAATCGGGCGTCTCGGCCGTGTTGGATGGATCCAAAATAGACTTTTGAAGGCAATGTTGACACCTGTACGTTTGTCCGGGGTGAATCGGGACGATAGGTTTTCTAAAGCTTTGAGAATACTATCTCACGTTGTGTAAAAAGCTTTCCCTTTCATCACCGTACAGTATAGGGAAGAAAAGAAAGTGGGGGGGCTAACCACCAGTAGTGGTCGATCCCCAGTTGGAGAATATGATTCCGTTTTTATCGCCGCTGAAAGAGGAGTGATTCTTCTAAGGGGCCTTTGTAGAGCGCCTTTGGGTTGCGGCATTCTCTGAGTCCCTCAGGCCCTTGTAATCGGTCCTCTTCGGAGACGGGGACTTTACATTTATTGAGTTCGTATCGGACCATAATTTCCACCCCTTATGATTTGGTTAAGCGGCATTGTGAATAGCCGCAGTTGTTGTTCAGCTATGGTGTAACTGAAAACGGTTAAGGAGTTAACACTGTTAAGTCCAAGGCGGTTTATATGCCTTCCTCATTGCTCATACCAAGATCCATGTGCAGAACCGAGAACAGATACATAGATCCGAGTGAAGCCGTATGGAACATAGGAAGAGATCGTATTTGCGATGGTAATGCAGATTTAAAGCGTAATGGGCATCGGCCCCACTGATTTGATCTTAGTATCCGTATTGGGAAAAGGAGGGTACTTCTTTGTGAAAACCAGCCGTTACTTCCTAGCTGTAGTATTGCATCACATATTCCTCAGTAGGTTCGCAAAGAACAGGGATGAAAAGGGAGAAGTAGCGGGTCTTCCGGTGAATGCTGGCCAAGAGGTAGGAGGGGGTGGTTTGGACTACCAGCATTATTGAGGCTTGTGGACCTACAGGGTAGACAACGGATGTGTATGATGTGCAAGTTCCGGAAGACCCGAGTTCGTGACATCATCGTTATGTTCCAACCCCTCGCCGTTTGCCTCTTGGTTGTTAGGATTCGTTTACCTTCGGGTAAGGATTAGCGCGTAAACGAAGTGATCTTTATAGGAGCCGTTTTGAATTTGAATTCGTTTTTTGTTTGCCATTATCATCACCATTTTTTGTTCATGTGTTCGACTTTAACACTTTGAGCCACGACGTGAGGTCATGACTTTGTATGCTCGCTTGAAGCTTGGTGTAGGGTGGGGGTTGCGACACCCAAGAGCGGCTCGCTCACCGACTCCGATGCGAGCGAAGTTGATTTTTCTCTTTGACATTGTTTATTACCACCGTCTGTCCCGATTATCTTACGGGTTGAGAATACTATCTACTACTATGATATAAATATATCGGTTTTAGAGAGCATAAATACTACACCATGAGAAAATAATACCGCGCTACCCACATCACCCTCAGACTGACTCGAGCACCTTAGAGGCCAGATTCTTGCCACATACCATGAGCATATAAGATTGAACCAAAAGGAGACACCAATTACGAAATACTAGGTCGAGCAGCATGGCTTCTGGTAGAGCATTCTGGGTCACTTTGCTCCTTTTTTCAATCTTGCTTTATGGAGCACAACCCTTATGGAACACACCACAGAGAGCACAACCTGTCACTAAAGCCCCCGATTATTGGCCCACAGATGGCTGGCGTTCAACAAGTCCGGAAGCCCAAGGAATGAGTTCAGTTCAGTTGCAAACCATGGAAGCGTATATTCGCCAATTGTCTTGGGGCCATTTAGTACGATCAGTCTTAATCATCCGAAACGGTTACATCGTTTGGGAAACATACTTTGATCCAGCCTATGGGCAAAATCAAAAAATCAACATTTACTCGTGTACAAAAAGCGTGACCTCATCCCTAATCGGGATGGCGATTAATGAGGGGCATATTACCGGGGTGAATGAAACCATGGTTAGCTTCTTTCCTGATCGAACAATTGCGAATCGAACTAGTGAAAAGGAGGCTATTACCTTGGAACACCTGTTAACCATGGAGTCGGGTTTAGCTTGGTACGAATGGCCTTACGGTCCCACCAGCAGTTACACCTATATGATCAATAGCCCCGATTGGGTTCAATACACCTTGGACCAACCCATGCGCTATGCCCCTGGAGCAGTCTGGGATTACAATACCGGGGGCTCTCATCTTCTCTCCATGATCCTTAATCGGACGGTAGGTAATACAACGCTTGCTTACGCAGACAGCCACCTTTTCTCTCCCCTAGGCATCACGGATTATACTTGGGAAACAGATCCGCAAGGAGTCGTGTGTGGAGGATCAAATCTCCATCTGACACCACGCGACATGGCAAAATTTGGTTTCTTATATCTTAACAATGGCACCTGGGCTGGAGAACAACTCATTTCATCGTCCTGGGTTAATGCCTCCATTGCTAACCATGGAACACCATATAATGACACCGATACGATTGGCTACGGTTATCAGTGGTGGTTGAATCTCCCCCTTGACATCTACTTAGCGCTTGGATATAATGGTCAACAAATCAATGTAGTTCCTGAATATAACCTGGTGGTTGTATTCACTGCCGCATATGAGGATGCATCATTTGCTGCTATTATAGAAAATTACATTCTCACCGCAATTGAGTACCAGCCCCCACTTCGACCTCCATTTCCATTCACTTTTGAACAAATCATAATCATTGGAATTTCTATTATGGGAATTGTGATTGCCATTCCCATGTGTGTTGAAGCGTTCTTTATGATTCGTAAGTGGCGAAGACCAACAGCTGCTGCGTCTGAACCAGAAGCGAGTGAATTAGAACACGTCGAGGAATAGTTCAGATTACTTAAAACAGGCACGTAGCTTTTCGAAGAGTTCAGGGTTCTTCAAAGCAATGGCAAAGATACTGACATAACTTAGAATTTTGTCCTTGTAAGCCCAATCAATGCCAGTGATTAAATCTACCGTTTCATCATCAGCAGCTTCTACGAGGCTGACGATGTATTTGTTCGCCAAAGCATCGAATTCATTCATGAACTTGACGATACAACTTTTATCAGCTTTTTTATTTCCAAGAATTTTACTAAGAATATATGCCATATTGTCGCAGAGTTCCTTTCCCGTTTCACAACTCCAATATTCTTGTTCACTTTGCCCCGTAATAAACACATCTGCGGTTCGTGAAAAGAGTGTCTCAGTAGCTGTTTTCCCAATAACCACACGTTGACCAGCAGGCACAACGAGCTCTGCATTTTCTAAGACTTTCAGGTAGCGGTAAATGGTTTTATCTGATTTCGCTTCAAGTTCTGGATTTTTATCTGCTGCACCGGCATAAGCTTCTTCGAGTTCCCGAACGGTCATAGGGCCTTTCCGGAGTGCCCGGATGATAGGAGCATGATTGGGATCTAGTAATATTTCGTTGATTTTTTTATCATAAACAATTTTAATGCGTTCGGGCGTGAAAGTGATTACATCCTGATAAGCCATATAGTTCACCTGATTGTTCTCAAATAGAGATAGAATTGTTTTCGGTTCTAAGCTTCTGTTCTCAAACCTTGAGAATATCGTATTTTGATAAATTTTGGGCACTAATACCTTTTAAATCTATTCTTCTAACAAAGAAACCTCGCCATTAGTTAAGCCGTACAGACTATTAACTACATCATCAATTTCTAGGTCTAGCCCTTTTGCGAGGTATTTGGGGTTTTGAACAACTAGTTTCGCGAGGTCAGCTAGTTGTTCTTCTTGGTGTTGGGTGGGTGTAACAAGGGGAATTTGTTCTAGATAGGTGGCATTATAACGAATGTATCCGCTACGAAGATGCGTGGCAAC
>JABXGX010000270.1 GCA_016550405.1 archaeon
ACCATGAAAAGGTCATAGAAATTAACAGCAAAAAAGGGAGGTCCCAAACCCAGGAGAATAATATAGATCCAAAATAAAAAAGAGACAAGCCCTAATACAATTCCTAAAATTGCTCCAAACTTGATGAGATGGTCAGCTACCTCAGTAAGTTCCATGAGATGAATCCCTTTTAGAGAATGAGTGCATCCATTTCATAAAGTGTGTGGTCGTTATTAAAGAAAAATAGATGAGGAATCTAGCTTGGGACAAGCTAGATCCTCGAAGTGTTCCCACTGGATTTAGGCTTTCACATTTTCTTTGTCCAGAAATACTAGGATTCCTGCAATGAAAATCAAAAGCCCACCAACAGCCACCCATGAAAGGATACCTAGGATAATCAGTGGAATTGCGGTAGCGGCATAGTTAGTCTCAAGCATGGGAACGTATTTTCGCCACACTAGGAAAGCACAGATTAGGGCAATGACATCAAGAACGATACTAACCATTGAACCTCCGATACCCAGAAGCCACAATGGTCCTAACCAGGGTAAGGAGATAGCGATGGTGATACCGTAGTAAGCGATAGAAATCAATGCAACGATTATAGCGATTATAGCACCCCAGAAGCTTAATAGTTTGACATAATTCTCATAAGCCAAAGTTTGTATGCCTCCTATTATGAGGTTCACAATTCTTGCATTGATTCGTTAAAAAAGGCTTTCGCGTGTTAGAAAAAAATGACTCGCAGCACAATTAGTATAAAAATAATGAAAAATCCGCTACCCAAATAAATTTATCAGTACACCATGCGGTTGGATTGCGATTCTCTGGTGAACCATCACATGACTTCCATGTCTCACTATTATCGCCCACCTCGACGAGTCCCTAGTCGCAATTCCGAAGAGGAACCAACGACGCAACGCTCACGAACCAAGGATATCCTCATCCTTTTCATTGGATTAGTAATAGTGTGTCTAGTGCTTTTTGCGCTCAGTATTGTCTTAGGTAACTTAGGATTTCATACCATATCACTCGGTCTCTCATTGTTTGCCACAATTCTCATTTGGGTAAGTGTCGGAGTGGGAGTCGCAGTTGGGATAACCTTCTATGTGATGCAATCATTCTTGAAACGTGAATTTAAAAAACGCTTCGATCGAATGGACCGAGAAAGAAATATCCAGTATCGTCGAATGATGGGACTTGATGAACCAGAAGAACAAGATCAGTAGCTATGTGTTAGATACCAAATTTGTTAGCGATGCCATTTTCTTGCCAATACGTATACGAATTAGCAAATTCTCGTTGATTGTCCTGAATCATGCCCCAGATATTTTTCACCAATCGTTTTCCTATGGACGATAAAGTAATCTTCTTTTTCTTTTCGATAGTTTCAACTAACCGGCGACTCATTAAACGGCTTTCTAAGAGACCCTTCTTCCGTTGTTCGGCTGCATCACGTGACTTAACTAAGATTGGAATTGATCTAAGCACCTGATACCCCCAGGATTCGAGAATCGCTGTTAAGTACTCAGAAACATCTAGAGCCCCATAGCTTCCTGCAGTCACAACAAGGGCAGCATATTTTCCAAATAATTGGGGTCGAAGACTCCAAGGCCAAAAGCGATCCAATAAGCATTTCAGGCGACCTGGCGGACCCATCAAATAAACGGGGGTCGCAAGCACAAACCCAGGGGCAAGTAGCATCGATTCCTGAAGGGATTGAATATCATCCTTAACAATACACTCGCCGTTCGTTTCACAAGTTAGGCAGCCCCCGCACGCAGCAAAACGCATAGCAGGGGTCATGTAAACATCCGTTCGCACCTCAGCTCGTTTCAATTCCTCAATCAGATCAGCGGTGAATATGTAGGTTTCACCTTTTTCACCTTGAGGACTTGCCAACAAGACTGGAAGACTAACCACGAGAACGCCACCCACTCAGAGTCTGTGTCTTCATTTTTATCGAAGAGTTGAACAGACTATATACCTCACTTCACTTTAAGAGCTTGACGACCCAGAATATTATTATGCATTTCAATTAAGAGTCATTTAATAGGAGGAATCACTGGAAAGAATACACAGTGGTGCTAACTCATGGGCCCAGAAAACGATTTGTTCCAACGAGCAGTTATCGCATTCAGTGATGAAGACTTTGAGCGAGCTGAACAACTCATAAAAGAACTCCTTGACCTCGATTCAAAAAATGTTGAAGGTTGGAGCCTTTTGGCAAATATCCATCAACAACAAGGCGAAAATGAACAAGCGATACAGGCTGCGATAAAGGCGACTGAGCTTGAACCCGACAGCCTTCAAAATTGGAATAACCTAGGATACCTTCATCTTCTTCAAGGCAACTGGACTGAAGGCGAACGCTGTTACACAAAAGCTACAACCCTACCAGATCCCACACCAACCATATTCCTTAATCTTGCCTGGGCTCTCATTGAACAAGGAAAACAAGATCAAGCAAAAGAACAACTAAGCAAAGCCTTGGAACTTTCCCTTGAAGACACGCTCTATGATGACCTTGAAACTAACGAACAATATTCCAAGCTCCGACCGCTCTTCGAACAATTGAAGAAATGACCCTCTTGGTTTTGTTAAGGGTGTTCTTTAATAATAAAGAAACTACCTGATGTTACTGTTTGACCAACACCAGGGATTTGCCGTAAATTATTCACCACAAGTTCTCCAATTTCTTGTAATGACGCGCCTCGTGCCTTGAGAATAATGTCCCATTGCCCAGCAACGACGTGGACCTCCACAACATTCTCTAACCTTGCTATTGACCGGGCTACATCCTGTTGAGAAACATTATTCACGGGATTATAATTCACCAATACGAATGCCGTGACAGGAAGTCCAAGCTGATTGTAATCAGGGATAGCAATAATTCGCTTGATGACCTTGTTGGTTTTCAGGCGGTCAATTCGATGTTGCACCGTTGATCGTTTCATATGGAGTTTTCTAGCGATTTTAAGGGCAGACTGGCTGGCATCAGTTTGTAGTTCTTGGAGAATTTGCTTGTCCTTAAAGTCTAGCATATTGAGCAATATGCCAATCATTGCTTATAATTGTTATCAAAAATTGGTAAAATGCTTATGCCGTTAGCAAAAAGCTAATATGCTCTAACCATTCTTTATGCCATGGGTGCGTCATGATGGTAACAAAATCCAATCCGCATCGTTTGCTCTCAAGCCGAGTAGCCTCAGACGTGGAACGCGGAGTGAAGCTTCGTTACCGATCCATCCGTTCACCGCGAGCTCGAGCCATTCTTAAAATCCAACATGAGTTATCTCGAGTCTGCCGGCGAGTTCTAGATAGCCTTGGATTTCTCGAGGTCTTAGCACCAATTATCGGACCTGTAACTGACCCGGGAATCCGAGGAGCGGGAACCATTGAAGTGCCCTTCTATGGTGAGACCTATGTGCTGATGACAAGTATGATCTTGTATAAGCAGATGACAATGGCGAGTTTCCCCCGCATGTATGCTTTTTCTCCCAACGTTCGGTTGGAACCATCAGCAAGCCGCAAAACTGGTCGACACCTTGCCGAGTTCTATCAACTCGACTTAGAAGTAGCTCATGGAACCTGCGATGAATTAATGACGCTTGGAGACACGTTGATGTTCGAGGTCATCCAATCTGTCCGCCACGAGTGTAAAGAGCAATTAACGACACTCAGACGCACCCTTCAATTACCCACCAAACCCCTTCCACGAATTACCTTTGCTGAGGCTCTTGAACTTCTCAAATCCGAAGAGTTTCACTTAGATGCCACCAAAGAATTACCGTGGGAAGCAGAACACCACCTTTCTACACTCTTTGACACACCTTTCTGGGTCACAGAATATCCCGCCACATCCCGTGGGTTTTATTACCTACGGGATGTCGACCACCCAAAAATTGTCCGATCTATGGATCTGCTCCTGCCAGATGGGTATGGTGAACTGTCAAGCGGAGGAGAACGGGAATATACAATCGAAGGTGTAACTGCAAGAATGCGAGAAAGCGGTGAAGACCCCGTTAAGTATCGCTGGTATCTTGATATGCTTGCCGAGGGTATTCCGCCCTCTGCCGGTTTTGGTATTGGTATGGAACGCCTTACGCGCTATGTGTGTGGGATACCTCATATATGGGAATGCTCACCATTTCCAAAAATCCCAGGACTTCCATAGCACTTCTTATTCTTTCACAGTTGTGGCTCACGAGTGGGTTTCATCAGCAGAGTTGGTCCAAGACGGTGCCCACAGTGAGGACATTTGACTTTTTTTCGAACCCAGGTCTCCATTTCATTGGCATGACCAAGCGTTTTACAAAAAGGACAAGCTAACAAATCTTGCCCACCAGCGATGAATCGCTGGCAGATGGGACAGCGTTCACGGTGAATACCACAGGTTGGACAATTTGGTTCGATCTCTTCTTCAAATACTGCACCGCAATTCATACACACATCACCAATCGGACTTGAAGCGGTATCTAATTCGATTGGTCTAGCTTGTGATTCAGGGGGAGTCACTCGTCTTGTAGGGCTTGAAGCCGTTCGTCGCCTAGCCTGTCTTCCATCTTGATTGAAGTGGTATTTGTTGCTAATCAGCTTGTAGAGGCCATAGACCAAGAATCCAAATATGATAACCCCAAAGAAAAAAAGTTCAAAATCGTCGCTTTGCAAAGTCCTCCGGATCTCCAAGTACACTACAGAATAATAGGAATATAAGGACTTCACTTGATATTTGAAATAGAACTAATCATTCTTATACACAATGAACCAACAGAGCTCAAATTCACTCTGAAAGTACATTCATGGTAGAAGGAGATCTGTCCTATGAAAGTCCAACTGCTGGCGCACACCGAAAATCCCGACATGCTATGCGCAAAAATCGGTCGATACTCCAATGTTTCTGAAACCTGGGACGAAATCGACCGAAAGACACCCAGTGGTGGCTGGGAGACTTTTCTAAGGAAAGTAATCAAAATGGGGCACACCTCAGTTATTGAACATGCCGTGTTCACATTTGAAATCACAGGTGTTTCCCGTGTATTTACTCATCAATTCGTCCGCCATCGAATTGCAAGCTATTTACAGAAATCCTTCCGCCGAACCAAAATCAAGCAACTCATCCTACCTCCTTCAATCATTGAAGCTGCGGAGGATCCCCAACAACTACAAAAGGCTGCTGAAACACTTTATCGTGAATACTATCGACAGGGGGTTCCTATGGAAGACGCTCGGTACCTAGCACCTATGGGTTCTGAAACCGCGATTATTGCGACCTTTAACGCTCGAACCTTACTTGAATCCTTCTTCCCGCTACGATTGCATCGAACAGCTCAATTTGAGATCCGAGCAGTCGCTAATGAGATGCTCCGACTTGTTAAAGAGAAAGCTCCCATAATTTTCCATTCTCTAGAAGTGGATTACGCTCTCCTCAAGAAATACCAGAAAGAGTTTGACTCCTCCTAGAACAAAGACCCATATTTGGCTTCAAATTCCTGCGCCTTTATGTCAAACCCATATCTCTTCCACACATCAATTGATTGTTCATATGCAGTCTTGGCGAGTTTCACATACTTTTTATCATGAAGATGCTGGTAGGCAGTCAAGAGGAGTCCTAGATAGGGAATGGCCAAGACTGCAATATCTGATTCATGACGGTCAATATCAGGAACTGCAATTCGATTCAACGCGACAGCTAAATCCACATATAATGAGAAACTAGTTGTAAGTGTATTGGGGGTTAATTGTCCTGTTATGAGCGTCGCGGAAGCGATATCATCCCGACATAAGAGTCCATGAGTAATGAAGAACCTGTGACCCTGCAACAACACATTAACACAGTTTTCTAGGAAATGGTTGATTTTCTTCGATGGGATATATCTGGCTGCAAGAGACGCTAGTGAAGTTTTAATATTTAGGAGATCTGTGACAAAATCCTGAGGATCAAGTTCCTGAGATTTCATCAACGTCATTGTATTCAAGCAGCGAATAGCTAGATAGATGAACCGAACTTCCCTCACATCAAAAGCCTCCGATCTCATGAGCACAGGAAATGTAGCATTCGACATTACAAAGAGCGTTGAGGTATTTGGACTCTTCCGCAACCAATCCTCAGTTAATGCATCAAGAACATCCTGCAAATAACTTTTGATGACTTTTACATGGTGCTGCTGAGCGTCTTCTGAGAGCAAATAATACATTTCACCTAAGACAACACTGAGACTCTGAAAGACACTATCGATCGTATAAGTGAAGAGAGGAAGCTTACTTTGCAGTAACTTCCGGAAATACTGAGTGTACACCCACAGAATCTCTTCAAGCACCTCTTTCCGTTCTCGAAGATTTAATACTGGTGACTCCGCTAGGGCCGTATACAAGGCGATATAGGTGCCCAAGTTAAGAGACCCCGTGACTCCAGCCTCGGGACGTGTGCGTAGTAATTTTCCTAAAAATCCAGGTTGCAAGAATTGTTGCACATCGTCCAAAATCGAAGAAATCTTTGTTTTCCAGCTACTAACCTGATCTTTGAATTCATCATACGAAGTAACAGAATATAATTTTGTAAACAATTGACTTCGGTCCAACATGGCTAAGATATAATTGTGAAGAATCGGTGACTTTTCTTTGAAGAAAGCAGCAAGCTTCATAGCGAAATCAGGAAGAGTAACTACACGAGTATCAACGAAAAGAAACCCAAAGATTAGGTCCTCTCGGTGCTCTCGGAATTTGAATCGCGCTGCAGTATTTTGATAGATTTTCAAATAATCCTCATAGGACATCAAGCGGTCATAAAATAAGGCGGCAGCATAGGCTAGTTCCGCATAGGGTTGATATTTCAGGGGTAGTGTTTCAGCGACGCGTCGCAATTCATATCGTGGAGGGGCTGCGATTCGAGTCATTGAAAGTGCAAGCAGCCCAGTTTTGACGGCAAAGAGTTGAGCAAGTGGATCCTCAAGCTTAAGCGCGATAGCACAAGCCTGATCAAATTGGCCAGCAAAGGCAAGATTCACTGCATCTGATAATGAACCTTTTGCTTTGGCAGCCAGTTTCTCCCAATTGTCATCTAGATCTTTAGATGTGTGGATCATGTTATCGATTTCTTCAAACGCTTGAACATTTTCTGGAACCTTTTGAAACTGCTCTAGGAGGGCTAGCCAAATAGGATCAATCGCTTCTTCAATCACAACCTCCAGTTTCTCTTGCAAATGGAACTCAAGGATTTCATCTATCTGGGATCGCATTAATTCAGTTACCGGCTCCTTTGCTGTAGCAAGGTTCGACTCATCAATGGCAATTCGGATAACCCGAAGAAGCCCTTCAACATACTCCTCTGCTTTCTCAGCTAAAGCAACAATGGAATACCCTTTTTCACATTCAGTAACCAACAAGGTCCTCTCTTGAAATTGCAGGCGCTGAACCTGTCCTAGATTTAGTGCCGAAGATAACCCCTTGAGTGCCTCGATGATCTCTCCAAGAACTGAAGCAGATTCAATATCCGAAAATGTCCGAATACGAACAGGTACACCTTCTTCGGCTAGCACGCCAATTAGCTGAATCACATCGCCACCAGCAGCAAAAATCCGTCATCTTCCTTGCCATCAATAGCAATATAGGGTTGTCGGAACTTGCGCTAAATCTTGAAAGATAATAAAGGAAAGGGCAACCAGCCCGTATTATTTGTTCTTAGCTGGTAGCCCGGTCTCTTCATCATCGAAGAAATCTACTCGTCGTAGACGAATTTCATCCCGCCTTGGACTTGCAGCCATCAAAAAATACTCTCCTCCTTCCAATTCCATCATTTCACGAATCTTCTTCGGGATCACGACGTGATAGGATGAGCCATCTGGGCGCATATACCCCTTTACAATGACACGCATGCGTTTATGCTTTAATTTACGATGACCATGCGGTAAGGGAGGTTCTGGCGGTTGTGGTAGTTCTTTATCAAACATTCGTATTTCACCTCTTATAACATTTATACTGATTATAATCAGTAGTATGAGTATACCCAGAAGTATTAAAAGTTTTTTATTTCAACCGTACCAGACTTAAGGGAAGACTGAGTGCACTCTCACCCCCTGTAGCTCAATCCCTCACCGAATCCTCAGAGTTCTTACTAAGATGAAGAAATAAATACTCAATCAAAATTCATTATCGTGTTGGAGGTTCGAATTTGAAAGTATTATTTACCTATCGAACGTTAACAGGAAACACTGAGAAAGTAATCAACGCTATGTATGATGAAGTTCAAGTCGACAAAGAATTGAAACCTTGGTCTAAAACCGACTCGCTAGAGGAGTATGATTTGACCTTTATTGGATTTCCGATAGAGATGTTGGGCCCGGGTCCAGAAACGCAGAAATGGCTTGAGACGAATGTTGAGGGAAAACAGATTGTACTAGTTATTACTCATGGTTCCCCAGATGATGCACCACCTCTTCAAGGATGGCTCCAAAAATGCCGTGATGCCGCTAAGGGGGCAGAAATTGTAGAACTCTTTCACTGTCGAGGTGACATGAGTGAAGCCCTGATTGAAGGAATGATCAAATCAGATAACCCACAATTTGCCGAATGGGGAAAGCGCGCTAAAGAGGCTCCAAGAGGATTTCCAGATGCCGATGCACTCAAACGAGCCCGAGAATTTGCGCAAAAGGTCGTGGAAAAATAACTAGCGATTGTTAATGCAACTGCTTTTCAGCTCACTAGGTTCTTGGTTGGACTGAGTGTAGATATGCTAAAAGGAAGAACCCGTGAGGCTTACGATAGTAGACATGGAATGCAAATATTTTGGCCTATCGATGCAAAAGGCTAATCACCTTAACCCGTTAATTCGGGATGCCTGGGTTTTGGACTTTAAATGATCACTAATTTTGGCAGGGTTATGGTGAAAAACAGAAGTAGTCCGAAGAGTGCGTTCCAGTAGGGGTAGAGCCAATAAATTCTGTCAATGTTTGTGTTCCGTTGGATGAGAAGGTATGCGGGAATTGCTGGATAGACGAGCATAAGAAGATTCCATGGATAATTCCAGCCAACGATGAATATGAGAATGAACGCAAAGATGAACCAGAAGGCGAAACATAGAATCAGCGAAGGAACGGCACCAATGAAGACAGCAGTCGTATTAACATTAGCTTGCTTATCTGCCTCAATATCGGGTACTGCTGAGAAAAGGTGCATTGCAGAGGTCCACATAAACGCTGCAAGAAGCGGGAGGAGCGGGGGAATAAAGAACCGCAACTGGTAGAAAGCAATAATGGCAGGCATGACATAAAGAAAGTTCGACATAAAATCCACAAATGGTCGAGCCTTGAAGCGAATGGGTTTCGCACTGTAGAGAAAGGAGAGTAGGAGAAAGACACCAAAAAGTGCCATGCCAATAATGTCTGGTTGGAGAAGGAGTAGAATGAGCCCAAAGATGAATGAAACAAGAATGAGCCCGAGGAGAGTTCGACGATCCCTTGAGGTGACCCGGTATTCTTTGTCTTCTTTTTTGGGATTGAATATATCGGTATCTTCATCATAGTAGTCATTGACGCCATACAGGAACACATTTGCTG
>JABXGX010000271.1 GCA_016550405.1 archaeon
CAAAACGATTGGACTCACAGAACCCCAAGTCAAATCTGGAGACCCAACCATAGCCCTCAAAATCCTCTCGGAAGCCATGAAACTAGCCAAAGAACCAGAACCAAAATACACAGGACCAAAACCCGAATTGGTATTCGACTAATACCAAAAGCTACTCATCGAAATTCTGAATCGTCTGCGTCAACTCACCCAAATGATTGAGCACTTTAACATGTATCGCCATCGGCCCATTCACCGCGTACAACACAGACAAGCAAGTATTTAGTTGTAAATTTACCAAGTCAACATGATGCCATTCGAGAATCTGTCAACTACAGAAAAAGTGTTCCTCGTTCTAGTCGTCGCCATCGGATCCATCATCAACGTCCTCATCTTCATAATGCTCCTTTTCAACACCCCATAACACGCCCCCAAACCATAATGCATTTAAATGAACCAAATTCGCCACAGATTCGTGGAGTTCTTCAACCCCAATTTAACACCTATCACTGGCAAACTACCAATGACCAGCCTCCCAACCATCACCACACTCGAACAACTCAACACCCTGCTAGACCGCCACCCCTATCTCCGTGACCGCCCAAATTTCGAAAAACGGTACTTAAGCGCACAGCAATACCTAGTCATCAAACACCTACAACACATGGGTGAACTCAAAGGCACAACCCTTGATACACTCAGCGAACGAACAGGCCAAGACCGTATGACGATTTCCCACTGGCTTAATGATAGACACAAATCACGCTTGATCACCAATATCGAAATTCATGAAGAAGCGCGTCGGCAATACGAGACACGACTTTACGCAGAAGCGCGTCAGCACCGACTTGACCCATCAACCACTTACCAACTGTGCAAAGCACTTCGAGATACTCCAACCCAGAATTTTCCCGAAGTTGCCGCTGAAGCCATCGAACAGCTACTCAAACAGAGCCATAATCCTAACAAAGTCGTATTCACTGAATTTCGCATCTACCACAATCACGGTCCCCGCTGGATTAGCAAAATCGCATTCCCTATCACTAACCACCGTGAAGACATCGAAGCCCACCTCAACACACGACTCGGCCTAACCCGAGATCCCAACCACCGCATAAGCCTTGGCGTAGTCAACCACACCCTCTACATCTGGCACCGCCAAACCAACCCTGACATCCCCCTTAACTACTACGCCAACGAAGCCTTCACCTTCAAAGACCCACAACTCAAACACCAACTCCTCCAGGACACCCTCAAGCACCTCAATTTCCCCGACCCCAACCGCGGCTTCCTCAAACTCATCGAACAAATCACCGACCATCCAAGATCAGCAACTGAAAAAATGACTGCGTTATATGATCTACGAGATCACGGAACTCAAAGAGATTTCATATTGGGAGAAAGCCTCCACTTCCTCCTTGACGCAACCAATAGAAACTTCTCATCAATCGCGTCAAAAGTAGTACATCTTGGAAGAGACTTGCGTTATGGAATTCATAACCCAGAATTTCATACGGGAGCCACGAGAGATGAGCTTCGAGCTCGCCTTCTTGCCATTTACTTAAGCGATGGTCACGTCCATCGCAAGTCTTCAACACCCGAGTATACAGAGAAGGGGAAGGCCCGTGCAGAGTATGTGCTGAATCTCTTGAAGACGACTTTTGGTGATGTCCATGTGAACCTTAGACGATGCGGACAAGTCTATCACCTAAACTCATCGACTGTCTTAGGACGACAGTTAGAGCAGTGGGGAGTAATGAAAGGAGCTAAACATCTTCAGCTCTTTGAACTCCCGTTAAGTGTAAAGATCGGATCAGCAAAAATTAAACGCGTGTATATCGAGGAACTAATTCCTGAAGAAGGATCATTTATTCACAGCAAAAAGAAGCGCTCTCTCGTCTGGAGGAGGTACGTTGTTCTCGATGCAGGCCCCAAGAACAAAGAATACGATTTCGAACCAAAAGTTACACAGGTACAAAAACAGTTCATAGAAGAATACGGTAAAAAAGTCTTTCATAAAATTGGCACAGGGGAGATAGTGCAAACCCAGTTGCGAATGAAAGAACTTGGACACATAGTGAATAAGGGTAGAGACATTTATGAAAGAATAATAGCTGCTCAACTAATCGAAATTGTTGAGAAAAATCGATGTACTCTCTTAGATGATGAATGCCAGCTCTTTAAGAACTTAGGAATTAATCTATCTTGTTACAGCGAAGTGGTTTATCTATTTAATAATGGACGGGTTTCTACGTCGTGGGTGTCAGTAGTAAATGGACAAAAGGATATTCTTCGTTGGGCCATTCTAGCACCACCTTCATCTGGCCGGAAACGGGAGGCTGTCAAAGCTTGGCTTCTTACGCAAGAAAAGGCAGATTCTATGTTTCAAAAACTTAGGGCTGAAGGGTTGATAGACCAATCTGAAACCAAATGGTGGAAGTGATCATGTTGCAAGAAAGTTCCAGATGATGGAGTAATTTGTACTTCTAATCAAAATTCTGAAGAATTTGAGTCGTAATGCCTTTATGATTGAGAACTTTGATTCGCATTGCCATCTGCCCGTTTACAGCATGTACGGCGCAAGAGAGGCAAGGGTCCATCGCACGAAGGACCATCTCAATGCTATTCTTTATGCTTTGGTTGATAACTCCATTTTTAATATGACGTTGAGCCATTGTTTTTACGCCGAGATCCATTGCAGGATTATTCCCAACCGTTGATA
>JABXGX010000006.1 GCA_016550405.1 archaeon
GTAACTGAAAGGGGAGGAATGACTGTAGAAGTGCATATTCGTGTCCCCAAAGACGAGCTTATTTCAGATGTAGTTGCTTGCTTTGGTGAACCTGAAAGGGAACGGAAAATGGCACCAACAGCGAAAGATTTTGCTAAAGTTATATTGGTAACTGAAATGAAAGAAGATGCAGAAGCTTTTGTGGCAGATGTTTGTGCACAAATGGATATCACCGCTGATCAGTTCGGAAATTATAGGGCAATGGTCATTACAACCGCGGGCCTTCCCGGAGCTTCTAAGGAAATTAAAGATGCGGCAAAGAAACTAAAAACCCTTTAACGGCTCATTGGTGATTTAGATAAATTACCCAAATCTAAGTTCGTGTGTTTCGGATTCATGACCGCACACAGGGCATTGGTATTTCTTTTTCTTGTACACACAAGCACGATGAAACGAGGCGTTACAATTGGAGCATTTGATTGGTGTTTGAACCATCTTTCCGCACGCTTGACAGACATCATCGGAACTCAAAATATCACATTCCTATTAGATTAGTACCCACGAACTACATGATTAAACGTTTCTCTTGTATTTTTTTAGACTAATTATGCCTGTTGAAACCTTAGACTTCCTTCTCTTTGATGTAGGGGACTCCTATGGCCTTTGGTGGTATTGATCGCCGAATAATTCCCAAGGCAATAATGACTGAGACATAAGGAATCATTTGAATAAAATTCCCAGCCCCCACAAGGAAGTCCCACCCTGGGGCGATTTGTAAAGCGTAATTAAGGCCACTGGTAAAGCCAAAGAAAAGTCCGGCTATTAAGATTCCAATGGGATTCCAGTTTCCAAAGATCATCGCGGCAAGAGCAATGAAGCCGGCACCACTAGTCATCCCTTTCCCAAACCAGGAACCAAAGCCAATCGACATTTGGGCACCACCCATTGCAGCAAGTGCACCACTTAGAAGTACTCCGTAAATTCGGTACCGTTCAACACTAATCCCAGCAGTATCTAGTGTACTGGGGTCTTCTCCGGAAGCACGGAGGCGAAGCCCGAAAGGTGTCCGATAAAGCACGAACCAGCAAATAGGCACCAGGGCGAACATGATGAAAATTAAGGGGGAGAGAAACCCAATGCCCGGAAGGTAAATCTCAGGAAGCGATGTAACTCCAGGAGATACTCCGCGTAATCCCCAGATAACAAAGAGCATTAACGTCGTAAATCCAGCTGCAAATAGGAGAATGCCTGTTCCGCTTACAATGTGATTGCCTTTTAGTTTGACAGTTACTATTGCATGGATTGCAGCAACTAGCACTCCTGATATTATAGCCCCAAGGACACCCAACCATGGATTGTCTGTGAAGTAGGTTACCGCCACTGCCGCAAAAGCACCCATAAGCATGATACCTTCAAGGGCGATATTGACGATCCCTGACCTTTCAGAAAACATACCACCGAGCCCAGCGAGAACCAGGGGAGTTCCCACTTGAAGTGTTGAATTGATTATCCAACCAAAGAGAATGAGTGTCGCTGGATCAAATTGCATCCGTTTTCACCTCCACAAAGGTAACACCCTGTCGATATAGGAGAAGGAAGCTCCATATCCCAAAGATGAGACCTAATACTCCTAAGACACTGAGTGGAATGAGGAGTGTACCACCTAGCAAGACCATAGTAGCGTACCCGATGACTATCCAAATAATCGCTGAAGGTATGATAGCAACACTCGACCACTTCTGTGTTGTCATAAGAGCATAGAATACAAAGAGCGATATGAGACCAAGCATCACTGCGAGGGTTGCTAGACCAACAAACATTGCGAAGAATGGATCAGTAAGAATCAAAGTGAAGATGTCACCGATAAGCCCAGCCTGGACAAGAGCACCAAACATACCTGCACCAATAGCAATGCTAGCGATACCACCAATCAAGGCTACAATTGATCCGATGAAGATGGGAAAGGCTTTGATTGGGTCTTTTACAAGCCTTTTCGCCCATGTGATTCCTTTCTTCGCTAGCCACATGACGATTTTAGGTGCAGCAACGAAAAGCACAACTAGCCCTTGTATGACATCTACCATTTCGGCGGGAACGCCTCCAACCGTTTGCATGGGTATTGCACCAGCTCGGAGAAATCCGAAGAAAATGGCTCCTAAGAGCACGCCTATGGGGTTATTCGCACCCAGTACAGCAACAGTGATACCGTCAAAACCAAGTCCCGCAGACCAACCATCTTGGAACCGATGATAGTATCCAAGAATTTCAACGGCACCAGCAAGCCCTGCAAGGCATCCACTAAGGAAAAGCGAAATCACAATCATTTTCTTGGGATTAATTCCAGCTGCTTGAGCAGCAGACTCATTCTTACCAACTGCTCGCATCTCATAGCCGAGGACAGTGTTTCTGAGAAGGATCCAGATTACAATAACAGCAAAGATGCCAATAACAAACCCAAAATTGAGGAAATTTGACCCGAGGATTTTAGCGAGCTCAGCTGTGGGAAAGATGAGGGGAGTTCGAGCTTGTGGTTGAACTTGTCCTGGTTCTTGAAGTGGTCCAGCTGCTAGCCATTGAGTAAAAAGAGTCGCAACAAAAGTCATCATCATCGTAGTTACAACTTCATGCGCTCCTCGATACGCTTTCAATAATGCTGGGACGAGGGCCCATAAACCGCCTATGATGAAGCCAGCCACTAAAGCAATAAAAGGATGAATAACCGGTGGCAACAAGATCATAAAACCGACAACCGTTGCAGCCATCGACCCAATATATAGCTGACCTTCAGCACCAATATTGAAGAGTCCAGCTTGGAAGGCCAACGCTACTGCAAGACCAGTAAATATGAGAGGAGTTGCATACCAGAAAATGAGATCAGCTCGAGCAAAGGCTCCAAGAATCAGAGTTCGAAACGCTATGAATGGATTATATCCTGTCGCAAGCATTATCAAGGATGTAGCAAAAATCGCGAGTATGATAGACATAATTGCCCATCCGATTTGAAGCAATCCTCGCTTGAGATTAGACCACCTAAAAAAGCCTATGAACTGGAAATAGAGACCTCTAAAAAATTCAGAAACCCCGCTTCTGTCCCTATGCGTTTCTTCCACTCTCATTTCAGAATTCGGAGTTACTTTGTCGTCATTCATCGTACTGACTCCTTTGCAATTGCTTCCTCAGTTTCTCCTGCCATCAGGAGTCCCAATTCTCGCTCATCTGTTTCTTCTGGCATTTTTATGGCTACGATCTTTCCTTCAAAGATGACGGCGATTCGATCTGCTACGTTACGTACCTCATCTAAGTCAGCTGAAATCAAAAAAATCGCCACACCCTGATCACGCATCCGGATGAGAGCATTGTGAATATATTCAGTTGCCCCAACATCAAGACCTCGAGTTGGATTTGATGCGAGGAGTAGCTTGGGATTTGTTCCCATCGCTCGTGCAGCAATGACCTTTTGCTGGTTTCCCCCAGAGAGTGTGGATACAGGCTCATCGATATTTCGTAGTCGAATTGAATAGTCTTTTACAAGGTGATTTGAATAGTCATCAATATTAGCAGCATTTAGAAATGAATTCATCGGTCCAATAGCAAAGGGAGGGCGATATTGTCCACCCAGAATGAGATTCTCTTTTATTGAAAAATCTAAAATTAATCCACGTTTTTGTCGATCCTGAGGGATATAACCAACACCTATACGTCGAACCTTCCGAGTTTTGTATTTGGTAATTCGTTCCCCTTCGATGTAAATTTCGCCAGTAGTAGGTTTTCGAAGCCCCCAGATGGCTTCAACGAGTTCGCGTTGCCCATTCCCATGGACACCTGCCAAACCAAGAATTTCACCCGCTTTGATTTCAAAAGACACTCCTCGAACAGCAGGAAGCCCTCGATCATCGCGAACATGGAGATTATCTACTTGGAGCACTGGAGCACCAGGTTTAGCCGGGGTCTTTGCCACGCGAAAGACGACTTTCCGTCCCACCATCATTTCAGCTAATTGCTCTCGTGAAGTATCTTTCCTGTTTACAGTTCCAACAAGCTCACCATCACGGAGAACTGTGATACGATCACAAAGTGCCATGGGTTCGCGAAGTTTGTGTGTAATGAGGATGATTGTTTTTCCTTCTTCACGGAAGGTCTCAAGCGTCTCAAAAAGTTCATCGACTTCTTGAGGAGTCAAAACAGCAGTGGGCTCATCAAGAATGAGAATATCTGCTTGGCGATAAAGAATCTTAATAATTTCAACTTGTTGCTGCTGGCCAACTGAAAGATCTTGAATCTTAGCACGAGGATCGATGTTGAGGGCGTTTTCTTTGCTAATGCGCCTGATTTCTCTTTCAGCTCCTTTAAAATCCGTAGGCATCATAGGATTTACGCTTGGCTTCCAGACACGTAAGTTAGCCATTAGGTTCAAATACATCGGCTCGGCGCCTATTATGACATTCTCAGTGACAGTTAGATTTGGAATTAGTTTGAAGTGTTGATGGACCATTCCGATTCCGTAGCGAACAGCATCGTGAGGGGATTTGAAATTCACTTCTTGTCCTCGAACCCTGATTGTTCCTGATGTTCGTTCAATTAAACCATATAAGACGTTCATCAGAGTAGTTTTTCCAGCTCCATTTTCTCCTAATAGGCCATGGACTTCACCTTCTTTGATATGTAGGGTGATGTCCTTGTTTGCTTGAACATTTCCAGGAAATATCTTCCAGATGTGTTCGACTTCAATGGCATTCATCCTAGTCGCCTCGGTACACGTAGAATCGGCACGAGCATTCCATCATAGAACGTCGAATGATACCCAAGTGCCATTTTCTAGTATTTAATCTCAATGCTCGTCAACCAAAAAAACTAGAAAAAGAAAGGGAGAGGGGCCTACTGGCCCACTCTTTTTTCAGCTACAACCAAACAAGATCAGTTGGAACAGAATAGGTTCCGTTAATAATGCCTTGTGCAATCATAGCAATTTTGTTTTGGTCAGTTGTTGAAACCGCCCAGTTAGTTCCGAGTAGTGTGTTGTTCATTTCCCACCCAACACCACCATTTGCTAAGTTCCAGAAGGAAAGCCCGGCGATGCTTGAACCGCCAATCACCTTTTGGACGATGGTTTGGTTAATGGCAACATCTACACGCTTCAACATAGAAGTCAATACTGCTGTTGGAGCTACAGGATTGTCTGGATCAGCTGTGCCAAGATACATTTGTGGACTGTCGACACCAATGGCCCAGACGGGACCGATGGTTGCGTTGTTTTTAATGGCTGAGTCAATGACTCCAAGGCCAGAACGTCCGGCTGCAGCAAAGATGATATCGAAACCTGTGGTATATAGACCATCCGCGAGGGTTTCTGCATAACCTGGGTTAGCCCAGTCACCTACCCACGCATTGTCTACGTTGGCTGTTTGGGTCGCGTTCATTGCAATGCCAGGGACGGTGATGTTGGCTCCGTAGAAGTATCCGGCAGCAAATTCGCGGATAAGTGGGATATCCATTCCGCCCACGAAGGCGATGTTACCTGTGGCGGTGTATATTCCAGCAAGGGCGCCTACAAGGGCAGAACCCTCATTTGCTGAGAAGAGAATTGATCGAACATTGGTATAGTTAACAGGATCGATGTACATGTCGACGATTGCAAATTCTTGTGTAGGATGATCTGCAGCAACTGCCATGACGGCATCAGCTTGGTCAAATCCAATACTGATAATTAGATCATAGGGATTAGCTAGTCCTGCATGCTCTGCATAAGCCCGTAAGAAGGGCTCATATTCAGCGATGGCAGTAGGCTCAACATAGGTGTAGTTGACATTGAAATCGTTGTGGGCCATTACAGCACCAGCGTAACATCCGTCGTTGAATGATTTGTCACCAAGACCACCTGTAGCAAACACGATCGCTACTTCATCGGGGTTATCAATAGGAGTAGGCGGAATTGGTGGGAAGAAGATAAAGATGGCCGCAGCGCCAACTGTAACCACTATGATAATCACTATTAGAATAACGGCTATGAGTGAATTTCGTTTCATTTTTTTGGCTCCTCCAATCGACCTCTTCCAGAAATAGCATCTTTGCTTAAAGAAGTATTGTTCACTTATTTGAGCCGACTTATTTCTGGTATGGTCCAAAGAGCTTGAAATGTGTAGAAGCAAAGGAGTATAAAAATATAGACATTGCTCAAGTGGAAAGAAAACTGGTTCCATTAGTGTAACGAAGCCCATTTCGTCAGATGTCGATGATGAATCCCTAGGATTTCACAACCAGAAGATTTGTACGACCTAGCTGATCTCGTTTCCCTTCAGCTTCATGGACATGCCCGCTATACACAGCAAGAGGTGAGGCTTCATCGATGAAATCCCCAAGACTCTGATATCCAATGTGGTTACCACTCCAGGTCATGTCGACAGTGGTTCCATAGGGAGGAGTATGGGTGCACAAGATAAGATTTTCAAGATAATAGAATCGGCTGAGTATTTGCTGGACTTTTTCTTCAGAGGGCCCAACAGGCAAGCCGGGAAAACCCTCGCCTAAGCCAGCAAAGGCCTTTCCTTTCCTTCATAGCAGGGAAATGTTACCTACCATCTGAAAAAGGGTAAAGGGGATAAGGGAAGCCTGTACAATGAGGAACCACGCCGATACTGAATCTTCTGAAGGTTGGTTGTCGATGGCAAAATCTGACGTGTTGTATGTGGATCGGTCCGTATATCCACGCTATTCAATGCTTGATAAGCTTGAGGTCTTGTGGGATAAGCTTGGGCTAAACAAAGCAATCAAGGAAGATGATCGTGTTATCATTAAGACGCATTTTGGCGCCTATGGTAACCTCATGTACATGCGCCCAGCACTTCTCCGAAAAGCCGTTGACCTCGTAAAGGCTCAAAAAGGGTGGCCGATTCTAGCGGAATCCGCGGGATTAGGGTATGGTGTCGGGTTATATGGTGGGCGAACCACGGCGGCTGAGTATTTTAAGATGGCTGCGGCGAATGGATATACAATTGGGACCATGGGTGCTCCTATTGTGTTAATGGATGGATATTGGGGAACAGACACGTTTACAGTTCCCATTAAAGGAAAGCATCTGAATCAAGTCGAAGTCGCTATGGCGCTGCGCGATGCCGATGTCGTTGTGGTCATGACTCACTTCAAAGGTCATGGCGGGACTGGCATGGGTGGAACATTGAAGAATCTGGGGATTGGGTGTGTAGGCAAATACAGCAAGACAATGATGCATGGTCCACAAAACCCTGTGGTTAACGCGGATGATTGTAAGGGTCCTGAGTGTAGTAAATGTGTGCGTGTGTGTCCGACTCGATGTATCACAGTTGATCCGAAAGTGAAAATTGACTTGGATCGCTGTATTCACTGTATTCACTGTGTTTCTGCGTGCCGACAAGCTGAATCGAAAGCCATCACTGCAAAGTGGGGTGAGAACCCTCCTGCGGCAACCGAGCGAATGATAGAAAATGCTTGGGGAGTCGTGGATGGTATTGGTCGTGACCGATTCTATTACTTTAATGTCGCATTGGATATCAGTGAATGGTGCGATTGTATGCCAGCTGGTCCGCAAGCTCTAGTACCAGATTTAGGTATCTTTGCGTCCCGAGATCCTGTGGCAGTTGACGCCGCAAGCATGGACAAGTTGAATGAAGCTTTACCTATCGCTAGTTCTGCGTGTGGAGACATTGCACCTGGTGAGGATAAACTAGCTGTGGCGACACCGTGGCCTGATCCGCATACAGGAGAGAGAACGCCAACCCAGTGTCATCTGGTTCAATTAGATTATGCTTCCGAACTTGGCTTAGGCCAGAAGGAGTATAAGCTCAAACACGTTGACAAACCAAAGCCAACATAGAGTCTAAGTCTTTTTTGATTTGGATTTCTTCGTTTTGGCTTTCGTCTTGCCTTCCTTGAGGCTGGATGAGTGAAGCTGTACCCATTGGTCGAGAAACATTTTCGCATAATGGATAGGGACTCCCACTTCGAAGAGGTGCCCAGCAATCTCATGACGAGATTTCCCTTTCTTTGCGAGTTGAGAGGAAAGGTTGAAGGTGAATTCCTTAAGTTCCCAGGGATAAACGACCCAAGCTTCGGTTTTCACGACATAGTAATCAGGTACGTGTTTTGTCCAAGGTTTCATGTGCATGGTTGCAGTTCGGGGGTCTTTATAACCACGTTGTTCTAAGTGTTCCCTAGCAATGATAAGGCTGTCTCCGGTATCTGAGATATCATCAACAAGAAGGGGGGTCTCCCATTTCATGTCCCGGGGGATTTTTTGACTTATCTGAGGTTCCTGATCGCGAGCATAAATGCCACGATATAAATCGACTTTGACATTGGCTGTGTCCCGGGTGAAAAAGAGATCAGAAAGGATTCGGGCGGGGATCCATCCTCCACGTGCGACACCTACTATCACATCAGGTTGATATTTTGATTCTATAATCTGCTCATACAGCCTAAAACAGAGTTCGTAAAGGCGCTCCCACCAAACGAATTCAAAATCGATTGCCATACTGCTAGGTATCTACCCGCTCTATAAAGCTTATCGTCAGATACCTTCGCATCAAGCACTTTAGGCTTGAATGTGTTGAGCTCTCGAATTCGCGAATAAGTATGTATAAAGGCTTCAATTACCAATGAGGTTTAGGCTGGAGCCGATGACTGAACCGACAAACCCGGAGGACAAAGACAGGAAATCAGATTCGGTGAAAGCCCCAGATAACACCGATCTGCAAGCGAAACTGGAAGATATTTCGACCCGGTTGGCTCGGATTGAACGGGTGTTAGCCCGTCTTGAACCAGAGATGGGGGAATTTCAACAATCCACCCGGCTCATTCGTGACGGAATGGATTTTTATGGCAACCTCTTTGAGATGATGGGACGATTTTCTGGACGCCAACGGCTCCAAAAACGATTCCCTAGCCTTGCCAAAGATGAAATTAGCCGTCTTATTGTAGATGCTTTAGAACCGGGTGAAGCCAAAAATATCAGTCAACTTACCATTGCCGTTCGACGGGGACGGGGCACTGCGTCGCGTCGTATTGTCCGTGAACGGGTGCAGCAACTTCAAGAAATAGGACTTATCCAAGAATCCCATCGAGACAAAAAGGCGACATATTATACACTCTCAGAGGATCTCATTTAAGACTAAAAGTAGAGTTTGTGACCTGTTATCTGGTCACTTTTTCACAAATAGTATATGTCCTCTGACCACACAAGTATAAGTTGGTGTCAACAACCATGAGCGACAAAGACCCAAAATCAACCGATGTCGAAGAGGTTCGTGATATTCTTGAAGCAGTTCAGGAAACCGTTCCTGCCCTCATCAGTCAACTCGTCCAAGCGATCTATTCCCCTGAAGTTGCCGAAGGTATTGCAGAAGCCATTGGTTCTCTCTATCAGGGACTCAAGAAAAAAGGCCTACCGGATGAGTTAGTTCTTGAAATGACTCGGAAATACATGAATGTCTTGGACATAAAGGAACTAATGACTGAAGGAATCAGCACAGAACGGAAATCTCAAGATTTGGATATTCGAATCGAACGTGCCCTTCAGAACAAACGGGCAAAAAAGGAGAGCAGCTAGAACGAGACCGAATGGAGTGAGAAGTCATCTGGTCGGATTTTGGAGACCAGATACTTTCTCTCTCATTCCTCAGACCATTCGTGTGAAGATCCTTGTACGGAGTTTAATGGTATGAACGCTAGAGAAATCGTTGCTACGATGTACTATGGAATCAGAGTAGCCATCCGAGCTTGGATAGCTTTACGACAAGGTAAACGCCTTGCTAATAATGGGATACGTGTTTTTCGAAGAACCTTGCATAGTCAGGGATTACCATTAGAGGTCGTTGAGAATCTGACCAATGCTTATGAAGCTAATCTTGAGTTACTTTCGATTAAACAAATGTCACGATTTGCAATGCAGTCTGTAAAACAGTCTACATCTCTTTGAACGTCTTCCATTCCTTTAGGAAATCTTTTGCCGGCTGTGTAGGAAGCCCGATTTTAAGTAACTCTGATTCGATTTCCGAGTATTCAACATTCTTTGAGTGCAACTGCGCAGCAAACGAAAAGGTGAATTCTTTTACTTCCCAGGGGTAAATTACCCAGACATCCGTTTTTTTAACATAAAAGTTGGGTACTGGATCAGTCCAAGGTTTAACATGCAAACAAGCAGTCTGTAATCGAGAAACCTTGTGACGTTCTATGTGTTCAACTGTGATTTTCAAACTCTCCCCCGAGTCAGCAATGTCATCTACAACGAGGACATTCTTCCAGCGGGGTTCACCACTCACAGGTTGAGTAATGGAGGCATGTTCTTCAGTTTCGAATAGATCCTGATAGAACTCAACCTTAACATTCGCTGTTTGTTGTGTGATGAAAAAATCAGCAATAATTCGGGCGGGAACCCACCCACCCCTAGCTACACCTACAACAAGATCTGGTGAAAAGCCTGCCTTCCGAACCTGCTGATAAAGCTGTAAACACAGCTCGTAGACTTGGTTCCAATCAACGTATTTGTACTCGAGTGTCATAATGAGAGATGGATAAGATGCATAAAAAAGGAGAGGTTTGAGTCAGAGTTTTTTCACATCATTACTAGCACATTTTCCGCAGCTAAGTAAGCCTTTCTTTAATTGCACGTGTACCTTGTATCCTGTTTCACTCCAAAAATTACCACCGTTCACACATAGCAATCTTACTATAGTATACCTCAATAGCGAATCCGTATCGGAAATTGCGAGCTGCGGACGCTAACCTCCGAGCAGATCAGTTCCGTCATTCGCCATGATGAGTGGCTCTGGTTAGGTGCATGTTCGTCATCGTTGACGTCCGCATGCTCACTGAGTAGGACGTAATCCTACCATTTAGGAGTTTCTGAAGTCATTCACTAGGCATTTGAACCCTTCATCAGTTCTTTCGTTATTGCATTCATAGTCAGAAGAGGCCGCAGAAGGAAGTATACGAAAATTAATCCGATGATGAACAAAGCCGCACCGAGAAGCTTCAAATAAAGTCCAAAAGGTCCAATGGCGGCGAAGATCAAGGCTAATGGCAATACAGCACCAATGACTGCTCGGATTAAGGTGAGCATGATGGCTTTCTGTGTGTCTTTGACAAAGAAGACCGCTAGAAAGGCGACTATGATAAAGAACAGCGTAAGTCCAGCAATGATTGCTAAGAATGGTTCTTGGAATACTGTTGGGAATAATCCGGCACCAAAGAGAAAGACGCCAAAAAAGACAATCACAAGGAAAGTCCAGTAGTTGAAGGCACTTGTGAATTTCTTCAAATCCATACTAGCTTGAGTCAAGCGTGTCATGGGATCAGACATGGGATAAAACCTCCAAATCTTTGCCCTCTCGTTGGATATTCCCTAAATGCCTTTCTCTAATGAGGAATAACCGGCTTTCGCGATGAGTTTCTTAATTTGCTTAGGTTTAATCTTCGTTAACACACCTTTTTCAGTGATAAATCCTGTCACATATTCTGCTGGTGTAATATCGAAAACGGGATTAAGCGCATCTGTTTGATCGGGAGCAACTTGTACAGGTCCGATTCCTCCAGTTGGGAGCCGCCCTATGACAGTTCGCACTTCTTTTCCTGGACGCTCTTCGATTTCAATAGCTTCACCATTCGGTGTGTCTAAATCAAAAGTAGCGATGGGTGCAGCAACATAGAAAGGTACATCATGAACATGGGCTAAGAGGGCTTTTTCGTAGGTGCCAATTTTATTCGCTACATCTCCATTAGCGGCTATACGATCAGCTCCCACAATAACGGAGTTTACCAAACCCTGGCTGAACAAATACCCACAGGCACTATCAACAATCAGTTGGTGCGGAATGTCTTCCTGTTGGAGTTCCCAAGTAGTTAATCGGCTCCCTTGGAGCCAAGGACGTGTTTCGGACACATATACAAGTGACAACAGTCCAGCTTCATGAGCAAACCGAATAACACTGAGCGCAGATCCGAAATCCTGCAGTCCAAGCCCCCCTGTATTGCAATGTGTAAGGATTCGACTCTGGGGTTGTAAAAGTGTGATGCCAGCCTTACCCATTGCACGAGAGGCTTGCATATCAGAATCGAGTATTTGACGTGCAGCCTGGGTTATTCGAGCTTGTTTCTCGCCCACGGTTGCCTCTGCCTCAGCTACTTGGAGGCAAAACTCTACAGCAGCGGAGAGATTTACTGCAGTAGGGCGAGCCTTTCTAATGATCTCAGCAGCTTCATTTAGGAGATGGTTAAATTCAAGGACTAGATTGGTGTCGATTTCGTGGGCAGCTTGAGCCATAGCGAAAGCGCCTGCTACCCCCACGGAACCCGCTCCGCGAGTAACAAGATCTTTTATCGCTTTTACAGTATCCTGCCAAGAACTTAGACGTTTGAGTTCAAATTTGAATGGTAACCACCGTTGGTCAATCATAGTCACCACGTGGTCTTCCATATCAACGGCTAGCATTTCGACTCTCTGCCCATCTACGTTTATTCGCATACACTGACCTCCAACTAGATTTCTATTCATGTCCTGAGACCAAAAGAGTTTTGATAGCCACCCTATGTAGTGCCTTGACTAATGTTATGAAAATAGGTGGTGGTTAGCTATTATGTCTTTTGGAGCTGTTAAGGCAATGGTATTCGATTTGGATGGCACTTTGGTGAATATTCCTAACATCTGGGAGTTTTTTGATGAGTTACTCGTTCAGACATTGAGCGAGTTGAACATCGACCTTCCACCCGCAAAGAACCGACTAGAAGTTTGGCATTCAGGTGGAGAGTTTGAAAAAGTCATTCGCAGCTGGGGAGTTACCGATTACCCGACATTTATTCAACGGTTTGATGAAGTTGATTATCAGAAGCGGGAAACAATGATACAAAGTGGTGAAATTCGCCTCTTCGAGGACGTTATAGTCTTGGAGACATTGAGTAAAAGATTCAAGCTAGCGCTGTTAACAAACACCCCTCCTGATATTGCTTGGTTGGAAGTGAAATCATTTCACTTAGAACATCTCTTTGATGTCCTTGTAATGTTAGGGACCGTGGAGCAAGAAATTGCTAAACCTGCGCCTGATGGCTTTTTCCGTTGCTTAACTCAGCTTGGTATTCAACCAGAAGAGGCAGTGATGATTGGGGATTCAAGCAGTGACATTATCGGCGGAAATCAGGTGGGAATGTTAACAGTCTTAATTAACCGTCCAAACCAAGAAATTCCTGTTAATTTCGATCCACCCCCGGACCTGATAATAACTGATTTAAATGAATTGACTAGATTTCGCTCTAGCTGAATGGTGCTAATCATCTGGACGGTTAAGGATTTCCCCATATTCCACTAAGGCTGCTATCCCCCTTGCGCCTCGAATTGGTAGGTGATAAGATGGAACACCTGCCAACCGGAGTTTGAACATCCGTTCTCGAATTTCTTTGGTTGAGGGGACAGAGACTACAACAATGGGTTTTTTGCGTTGCTCAGAGGCTTCTACAATTGCTTGACTGACCTGTTCTGCGTCTAATAAAGGAGTCATGAAGAGAGGAATTACGATGATACCATCAACTTCATCGCTGTCGAGTAGGGTATTCATTGAGAAAGCAAATTGTTCAGCTGTCGCTGAACCTGTGAGATCAACAGGGTTCTTAACTGAATAGAAATACGGGAGCTTCGTATGGAGCCGTTTTTGCAAAGTCTCAGACAATTCTGGGGCGTCAAGATCGTAATCAGCAAGAGCGTCTAGTGTCATCACGCCAAAACCACCACCACTCGTGATTACTCCTATACGCCTACCTTTCGCAGGTGGTTGATGTGCAAGAGCACGGGCAACATCGAAGAATTCCCCAATCGTTTTAACGCGAATAATGCCTGCGGCTTCAAAGGCTGCATCATAAATGCGATCGGTCCCAGCAAGTGATCCAGTATGGCTAGAAACTGCACGAGTCCCAGCTTCACTTCGTCCTGCTTTAATTACGATGAAGGGTTTGACCTTGCAAGCCCTTCTGCAAATATCGATGAATTTTCGTCCACGATTGATGGATTCGAGGTAGAGCCCTGTGACTTGGGTGTCTTCATCGTCTTCAAGATAATCGATGAGATCACCTTCGTCGACATCGATAGCGTTTCCAAAACTTGCGAATTTGCTAAATCCGATTTTTTCATTATAAGCGAAGCTCATCACTGATCCACCGACGGAGCCAGATTGTGTGAGGAAGGAGATACGACCTAGTTGCGGTCGAGGTGTTGTACTTTCGGGGAGAAAGAGTGTGTCGATATGGGTGCTTGGACTGAAGGTTCCCAAACAGTTGGGACCTAGGATGCGAATGTTTCCCTTCTGGGCAATTTCCAAAACTTCATTTTCAAGTGCAATCCCTTCCGGACCGGATTCTCGGAAACCACCGGATACTATGATGACATTAGGGATTTTGACTTCAACACATTCTTTCATGGCTAGGGAAACATATTTGGCAGGGATTACGATGACTGCAAGCTCAATGGGACCTCCACAGTCTTTGATTGAAGCGTAAGTCTTGATGCCAAGGATATGATGTCCCTCCTTGGCAGCCTTGGGATTGATAAGATACAATCGCCCTGGAAATTTGGCTGCGACCATTTGTTCAACAACAATATGTCCAATACGTCCTGGGCGTCGAGAAGCCCCGATGATGGCGACACTCTTGGGTTTAAAGAAACGATCCATTTGTGTTTCAATCGACTCCATTGTTGACCACACTTCGAGAGTCAGACCTTATGCAGAGTGAAGGTCTTTTCCAATCAACACCACCTTTGGGCTAATAAATGGATTTACCTGTCACGGACGGGGAACGAATTTGTTGTATTCACACTATAGATAGATTTCTTGATTGTTTTCAGGATGAGAAAATCGGGTACAAGGTGATCATCGAGGTAAGCTTTTCTTGGGAAATGTTGAATCACTTCTTCAGAAGCTTTTGGTTCACTCACCTCAACGAGTGCTAAATTATTTCTAATTAGTTCATTGAGGTATGCGCTTATTGGTCTGGTGAACTGTATCGTGGGGGGGTCATCGGTATAGAGCATTGGTCTTTCATCAAAGTAATCGATGACAACTTTCATGCGGTCTTCATTTCTTTGGCTATCTCCAGGGACCCTGATTGTGTTGCATGCGGGCCAACTGAATGCTGGATGGACAATACTCAACACAAAAATGCCGTTTTCTTTTAACACCTGGGATATTTGTTGGAGTGTGGTTTTGTAATCATCAATGTCCATTAATGCCATATTGCAGAGTATTTTGTCAAAAGAATCTGCGCTAAACTTAGCTGTAAGCTGCTCGGCGTTGAGTCCTACATACTTAATGCCCAATTGTTCTTTTTCTTCTCTTTTAATGGCAAAATCCAGCAATTTGGAAATGTCTATCCCAGTAACCCTAGCTCCCGTTTTGGCTAGATGACGGGCTACGTTTCCTTCGCCACAGGCAACGTCTAAAATTGTCTCGTCTTTTTGGGCATCAATCAGCCGATATACTTCAGGCAAAATGATGTATTTGTGGTGGTAATCTCCACCTTCCCCAACATGGGATACCCAAGAGGGGGCAGCCTTATCCCAGAGGGTTATTGGATTGATTTCGTCAAGCGAGTCGAGCCGTTTCCAGTGTCCGCATCCTCCAAGCGTGAGAACTCTTTGACGCCCCCATGCGCGATTGGGAAACTCTTGTGATGTGATTTCATCTGTCGGGCTAGGTTTCCAGATAAATAGGCTTTCGTCTGGTTGAAGGTCTTCAATTTGGTAGGGGTGGGTTCCATCGGATTCGGCAAAATCTAGTGCAGGATTTGCTTTCCCACAGGAGGCACAGGGAATGGAGTAGTAGTAATCATAGATTAGGAATTCATGACGAACCATTTGTTCTTCAGCACAGGCAAGACAGGTGAATGATTTACAAGCTGGACACCATGCAATTCCATTGAAGTGCCTTTGTTTTCCACAGTTGTTGCATTCATATTGCCAGTGGATAGAACATCGGGGAGTAAACGATCTTTCCTCATGAGATGCCTGATTGATGGGGTAATCCTTTACTACTTGTGTATATTCTGAACAATAGAAACAGGCAACATTTTCTGAAGAGGGCATGATGCAATGAAAACAGAGAAAGTATAAAAAAACTCGCCGTACCCCTTGAAGATGGAACATAATCGCTGGTGGGTGCTCTGTGTCAACACCTATTAAACCCGATAGAGTACTTATTCGATATGGCGAAATCGGTTTGAAAAGCCCGGGTGTTCGCCATCATCTTGAGAGTCTGCTTCGTAACCATTTAGACATCATGCTTACACGACATGGCGTAAAGTTTTCAAAAATTACTCGTGAGCGTGGTCGGTTTTTTATTCTCACTTCGGAAGCAGTTGTTGTTGCACAAATTGCTGCTAAGGTTTTTGGAGTCATTTCCGCTAGTCCAGTGTGGACTATTCCGTCAGAACCTGAATTAATCATCAAACAGGTAAAAACACTGACACCAAGCCTCATCTCGGAGGGACAAAGCTTTGCTGCCAGAGTACGGCGCGTTAAAAGTCATCCCTTCACTAGCCAAGAGATTGCAGCCCGTGTTGGGGCCGCCATCATCGAGGTGACAGGAAAGAATCCACCTGCAGCGCCAGTTGACCTCGATAATCCCGACATTGAAGTTCATCTTGAGATTCGCGAGAAATTTAGTTATATCTTTACATCCGTCATTGATGGACCAGGTGGGCTCCCCTATGGTTCCCAAGGCACAGTTTTAGGCCTTCATTCGGGTGGGATTGATAGCCCCGTTGCCCAATGGCTGATGATGAAGCGTGGCGCGCGTGTAATTCCCTTGTATTTCAATTCAGATCGTCCTTCGAAAGATGTCCTGCGAACTCGTGCGCTTCATAGCGCACAGCAATTGGCAAAGTGGGTTCCAGCTAAAAAAGCGGAGCTGCTGGTTATTCCTTATTATGAGATTCTTCGCCAGTTGCAACTACCTGATTTTCCTAAACTCACGTGTATTCTTTGTAAACGCATGATGTATCGCCTTGGAGCAATGGTTGCAGCCCAAGAAGGTGCTAATGCCCTGGTAACCGGTGAATCTTTGGGACAAGTGGCTTCCCAAACTCTTGCGAATCTAACCATTTTGGATTCTGCTGTTACTCTTCCCATCTTTCGTCCTTTGATAGGGACAGATAAAACTGAGACTATGGATCTGGCTCGACGTATCGGGACTTACGAATCCTCGAGTCAAGATGTTGGAGATTGTTTCGCTGTACCAAACCAACCGACCATCGGAGCACAATTAGCGGAAGTCCATCGAGCTGAAGCAACTTTACCCATTGAAGAAATGGTAACAATTGCCTTGAACCAATTGGATAGGGTTTCCCTTGCAAAATAGAATAATTTAATTGTAAGAAGACAAGAAGTAGAAAATCTAGAGACTGACTTATCCAAAATGCTGTCAATATTCTAGTCAGTTTCCCTTGAGGCTAGCGAGCATAGGTGTCAACAT
The DNA here is from genome assembly GCA_016550405.1 of archaeon. The sequence goes on from JABXGX010000006.1 coordinate 17,457, forward strand.
GTCTAAACGAGCAATCGGTCGCGAAATGGACCGTTATGAGATCGATTCACGGATCGTTGAAACCATCGTCACCAAACCACAAGTAACCATCGATGGTATTGCCAAAGAAACCGGATTGAGTTATACAGCTGTCCGAAACAGTATCCAGCGTCTGGTCAATCTTGGCGTTGTTGTCGAAACTACCGAAACCGAAGGACCTACTCGACGGGGGCGACCCGCCACTTACTTCCAAATCGATAAAGGCTTACAGCTGTTTATACCACCCCGCCAGTTTCAGCATTTAGCAACCACTATTATTGAACAGCTCATCAGCGAAGAAGGCCCCGAACATGTTGTGGGACTTTTAGACCGGGCAGCAACACAGCAAGTGGAACGATTCTTTGTCGAATGGGAAAAATCGAAAACCCGTCCAAAGACCTTAGCTGACATGGTGCAATTCATTTGTGACCATATCAATGGGCAGGGCTGCTTTGCAAAACACCAAGCTTTCTCGAAGGGCTTCTACATCTATGTGGGTAATTGCATTTATCATGGAATCTCAACGACTTACCCTGGGACGATTTGCCGCTATCATGAAAGCCTCATCACCCATCTGATCCATGCCCATGATAAGTCACTCCATATTACCCATGATGAGGCAATCGCCGAAGGTGCCCATAACTGCCAGTATACCATCACACGGGACTAATTGTACCTGTGATGATGAATTTTTGACGGTAAGTTATGCTTTTAAAGAATACTGCCTCAACATTTGCAGAACTTCCTATATTCTTAGGTGAATTCTATTGGTAGACACTCCAAAAGAAGGCTTAGAAGCCATGGTCGGAACTTTTGATCCTGGTGCGGCAGCAGGCTGGAACTGCGTCATCGAAATGGACATCCAAGGCGACAACAAATACAACATCACCATCAAGGACCAGAAAATCGACTGGGGCGAAGGCCCAGCCGATAAAGCAGACTTAGTCATCACTATCAGCAAAGACGACTGGATGGCCATCACCAACGGTCAGCTCAACGCTGTCGCAGCATTCATGTCAGGTAAACTCAAATCCCAAGGGGACATGAGCCACCTCATGAAGCTGCAGAGCGTCTTCAAGCTCGGCTAAACCTCCTGGTCAACCGTTCTGAAGCATATTCCCATTTCACCGCAAGTAGCGGTGGGACGAATTGAGTAGGGGTGGTAAGACCTCCACCCTACTACTCCTCTTTTTATCTTGAGAGTCTACAACCACACAGAAACCCGAACGTATTTTATGCACCAAGCATTCTAACCCCATGGACAGAGAGGCAAGTGAATTGAAGATTCCCCGGTGCGTTAACCGTATTCGGTTAGGATCGGCGAAACATTTCATTACCGCCCTCTTAATGTTCTTAGCTTGCCTCCCACCCGGGAATCCTACAACGCATCAAATATCGGGAACACGTCCCACAAGGAATCTCTCGGCTCGATCTTCGACTATGAGCTCAAATGACATTGCCTCCCCCTCACCATCATCACCTTACACTCCCCCTCTTCACCACCTACCTCACCCTCCAACGCCTCCACCTCCAACCCCACACAAAGGGTGGGGGAAGGGATCCGGGAGGGGGAGGGAAAACCAGCCAAGGTGAGTTAGAAAGCTTCACGGCCGCGAGACTGGGCATAGCCCCGTTGGTAGCCACAAAGGGCGAGTAGAACAGTTATAATCGCAATTAGGAAGAGGAAGGCTGCTATTCCTAGGGGAATTATGGAGAAAACAGGGAGATAGGGACCAACAATGAAGATGACAATTCCCAGGACAAGGCAGATGATGCAGATAGAGAGTAGTCGACCTGGTTTAAGTGCCGTATGAGAACCTCCTTATCGAGATGTTTATCTGACAGATTTTACTGCTTTCCCGAATCGGTCCAAGGCAATATCAATTTGATCGGGTGTGATGGTAAGTGGAGGAAGGAAGCGAATTCCGCTTCGACCAGCGCCTAGAATCCAGAGGCGTTGCTTATTCACAGCGTTATTGAGAACAGCATCTCGTTTGTTCGAGTCTATGGCGTTAGATTTCTTATCAGTTACAATTTCTACAGCACACATGAGTCCGCGTCCACGGACATCCCCGATGATATTACTCTTTTCTTGGATTTCTCGAAGACCTTTGAGGAGTTGGTTCCCACGTTTCGTCGCATTGGCTAAAAGTCCGTCTCTTTCGATGGTGCGAATAACGGATAAGGAGAGTAGTGATACATAGGGTTCTGCCCCAAAGGTTTCTGAGTGTCGGCTATAGTCAGTGTACATCGGTTTGGGTCCGATAGCAGCCCCGAATGGAAAACCTCCGCCCAAAGCCTTGGCGGTGCAGATATAATCTGGAATTATTCCTCCGTGCTCTACACCCCACCATTTTCCTGTGCGTCCCATACCTGCTTGGACTTCGTCGCTGATGAGTTTTGCTCCCAGTTCATCTGCTAGCTTCCGAATTTCTTTAAACCATTTGATGGGAGCTGGAATGATGCCGCCTTCACCACAAATTGGCTCGATTGCTATTGCTGCAATGTCAGTCCCACCATAAATGATGGCATCTCGAAGGTATTGGACACATTCGAGATTACAGCTTTTGACTTCTTGGCCAAAGGAGCAACGGAAACAGTACGGATAGGGTCCACGAATGACATCGAGTCCTTGAGGGTAATAGTTTTTGTGGACATGCTTGCTTGCGGTCAAGGCTAGGGCATAACCGGTTCGTCCATGAAAAGCGGGTTGAAAGGCAATGAAACGGAACCGATGTGTGGTATCCATTACAGATTTTACTGCAGATTCAACTGCCCGACCGCCACTGGTGGTAAAGAAAACCTCTTTTTCGTGATCACCTGGAGTGATTCCTGCTAGTCTTTCAGCAAGCAGAGTCTGAGGGATAAGGTCAAAGTCGTGGCCAGGAACTTCACGGAGATAATCGCGAATCCGATATTCGAAATCTTTCACGATTGGGTTTCGGAAACCGAGGGCACGCACGGCTACGCCAGCTGTGACATCGAGATATTGGTTGCCCTTTAAGTCATAGATCCATGGGCCTTCGCCTTGGGTATGGTCGACTACGGGGTAAATATCGCGAGTTTGCGTTGTTTTCGCGACAGCTTGTTCAGCCCGTTGCATCCATTCTTTCATGCTTTTCGTGATGTTCAAATCGGGGCACAGTTCTTTCAACAGCTCTTCTGCGTCTCTTTTCATCGTTAACCAACAACCCAAATTCGGTGTCTGGGATAAGGGAATGAGAAGCTCTATTTAAGTTCCTGCTATTCTACAACAGGACCTGATCTCCTATCCTGCGGGGTAGGTTGGTTAGTTATATACAGTATCAGAACTTTGAGTAAAGATGATGAAGACTGATTCTTGGTGGAAAATTGCAGCCTATTTTCTGGCAGGCATGGGAGTCCTTCTCTTCGGAATGACATGCGAGTTTCTTCTAGGGCTTCTTCTACCAAGTGAGGCGATGCAAGCGCTCTACTTTCATAGTGGATTCTTGATTTTGATAATTCTCGGATTTTTAAGCGGGATGCTTCTTATCCGACGAGGACTTCTTGGAGGTTGGCGGTATCGATATGACAGCCTCATCTACGTGATTGCTGCAGTCATCTGCTTGGCATCAGCGGGCCAAACTCTTGCGGGTTTTCAAATGGGTCACCCGTGGTTGGAGCTACAAGACACTAATCCCTTGTTGATGAATGTGTTGTGGGTGTTTGTTTTACCACCACTGAATCCTTGGATTATGATTGTTTTGGGAGGATGCTTTTTAGCATTAGCCTGGGTAAACATGAAGAACCAAATACCATCTGCCATCATAACTAGCGAATCGGAAGTAACTCCTGATCCAAAGAAACCCCTTCAATGGTGGCAAACGCTTGCGGGGTTGACACGAATTTCTGTGTGGCTAGGATCCCTATTTCTGCTAATTATTAGCTTCCTAATCCTTGGTGGCCCACCACTTAGTCCTCCACCAAACATCTTAGTTTATTATCCGATTATGTGGATAAGACTCGGGCTAGCTGTTGGTTCAGTGATAATCTTCAATTCCGCTACCTTTATCGTGAATCAAATTGGAGATGTCGATACGGACCAGCTTAATTCAAAAAAGGCACGATTGCCAGTTGCTGCAGGGCGTATCAGCCGAAATCAGGCTGCTCTTCTCTCAGTGGGTTTATTAGTACTCGGAATGATTCTGGGATTTGGAGTGGGAACCTTTTTTGTAGGAATAATGGCGATAACTTTTCTTTTTGCGATTCTCTATTCGTTTCCCCCAATTCGGCTAAAGAGCCGACCCTTTTTTGACTTGCTAATCATTGGTTTAGCATTTGGTTCATGGGCAGTGATTACAGCATGGGCAATTTTTGCTTTTTATTCCTTGGGTGGATTCGTTGGGGTGGTTCCTGAGTTGCCATTTGTACTCGTTCTGGGGGCAGGAGTCTTCTATGCGGGGACCCATTGTATCCATACTGCATCAGATTATCAGGCTGATGCAGCAGCTGGGATTACAACGACCGCAGTCTATATTGGACCCCAACGATCATCCCGGCTCGGGATTGCCCTCATTGCCGTTGGCATGTTGCTCCTTTATATTGCAGTGGGCTTTTTTACCCATCTGTTTTGGTACGGTCTTTTGAAATACAAAACCATCTTTCTCCTGATTTTCCTAGGGCTCCCCTTCTTTACTCTTTTCGAGCAATTCCGAGGTCGGCGAAGGAAGCAGAAACCCAATGAACCATCTTTAGAGAGACTTCAGAAGCAAGGGCGTCGGATATCGTACTTGCTATTTTTTGTACTCCTGATTTACCTGCTCTTCTACCTATTCCTTTTCTACCCCATCTATTATCCGCACTATTTCTTCCCATGGGTTTGATAGGTAAGTCAATTGTGCCAAAGCTTTAATTCACCAATCAAACATGAGGACGCCTGAGGAAGCATTGTGCCACCCCATGGAATCGTCGCGTTTGATTTAGATGGAACCTTAGTCAGAATTTGGAGTGCTTGGAGCTGGATCCATCGTCTCCTTGGCACATTTGAAGCTGCAAAACCAAATGCAGATCAGTACTATGCAAGGGAAATAAGCTACATCCAATGGGCAGAACTGGATGTTAAATTGTGGCACGGAGTTCCTTTGACACGAATTCAAGAAGCAATTGATGAAGGAATGGTATTTATCCCAAACGTAAAACCGTTAATCGAAACACTTCATGAACACAAGATATTCACAGCGATTATCAGTTCGGGACTTTCCATATTTGCAGATAGAGCCAAGGAACTACTTGGAATAGATATCAGCAAAGCGAATAAATTAGTCACAGATGCAGAGGGCAGAATCTGTGGTGTCGAAGTTCATGTTGCATTTGATAACAAAGACAAGGTGCTGAAGAACATTGCTCAGGAAGCACAGATGGCCCTTCCTAATTGTGTCGCTATAGGTGATTCACGAAATGATATTTCTATGTTTCAAGTAGCTGGCTTTTCTATCGCTTTTAATCCAACACATGAGGAAGTAGCCCAAGCTGCAAGCATTGTTATAGAAAGTGAAGACGCCTTGGATTTGCTTCCTCCCCTTCTACAACATTTCAAGCTTGAGCCCCAGTAAGACCTGTCGGCTAGGTCCTTTCGCTAGACTTTAATGTCTGAATGGGGCGGTAGATAGAACCGTCACGTTTGTGACGGGAATTGGCTTCGAGCAGGAGTGAAAACCGTTGAGCCAGCGAACGCTAATTGACGCAAGTATGGGTCGAATCAAAGCAGATGTTGTAATCAAAGATGTACAACCCATTGATGTCATCTCCCGAGAAATCCTGGAAGGCGGGATTGCCATCAAAGAGGGCACCATCTGCCGTATTGGCGATGTTTCAGATTTGATTGGAAGCAAGACTAAAGTCATCAAGGGGTCAGGTCGTTATGCTGCACCCGCCTTCATTGAATCCCACATCCACGTTGAAAGCACCATGCTCACACTCACAGAATTTGCCCGTGCTGCAATTCCCCATGGAACGGGAACAGCTATAATCGATCCCCATGAAATTTCCAATGTAACTGGAATTCGGGGAATGGAAATTTTTATGGAAGAAGCCCGAAATCTCCCCCTCCGCATTCTCATGGAGGTACCCAGCTGTGTTCCTGCAGCCTCACCCGAGCTTGAAACATCGGGGGCTAAACTAGATGCTTTCACTGTCGACCGGTTACTCCAAGACCCATTGGTCATCGGCCTTGGGGAGGTCATGAACATTCCAGCTGTCCTTAACAACGACGAAGACATACACCTAAAAATTCAATTTGCCCGGAGCCAAGGCAAGGTCGTCGATGGGCACGCTCCAGGGTTGAGTGGCAAGAAACTAAACGCTTACATCGCTGCAGGCATTATGTCAGATCATGAATGTGAAACTGCAGAAGAAGCCATCGACCGGCTCAGATTAGGTATGACTGTTATGGCAAGAGAAGGATCAATTGCCCGCAATATGCTCAAGATCCTCGTTCCCCTCTACAAGGAGGGGCGTGATCTACGCCGAGCCACGATATGTTCAGACGATCTGTCTCCCGTGGAACTAGCGGATCTGGGACATCTTGATAGAAACCTGCGACGCGCCATTGATGCAGGCATCGACCCCCTTGTCGCTATTCAACTTGTGACCTCCAATCCTGCCCGTTTCTTCAACCTCCCACGAATAGGACATTTAGCCCCTGGCAATATGGCTGATATTGTTCTCATCGATGACTTAAACAAAATCACCGTAGATATGGTGATCCTACGAGGAAAGGTCGTCGCTCAGGAAGGACAACTGAAGATCAGACTTCCGAAATTTGACTACCCCCCTGATATGCGAACAACTATTCGCTTTGGTGGTATCCCAACGGTTCTTAATTTCATGTTACCAGCTAAGGATGGGAAACATAACGTCCATGTGATTACAGCCCACGAAGGAAGCCTACTTACTGGATCTGAAACACATACACTTGAAGCTGCTGATGGTTATGTTCAACCGGATCCGAAAAGAGACATCTTAACGATTGCAGTCATAGAACGTTACATGAAAGGCGGAAACATCGGAGTAGGATTCATACGAGGGTTTGGCTTGAAAGAAGGAGCTATTGCCAGCAGCATTGCACACGATAGCCACAACATCATCACTGTCGCAACAACTCCAGAGGATGCCTTGATGGCCGTCAGTACGGTCTCCCAAACTATGGGAGGAATTGCAGCTGTTCATGGTCGAAAAATCCTAGCGACCCTACCTTTACCCATTGCTGGAGTCATCACTGATGAACCAGTCCAGAAAGTTGCACAAAAACTTCAAGCTGTCCGCAAAGCTGCCCATGACCTAGGATGCACGTTTGAGCATCCTTTTCTCACCCTAAGCTTCATGGCTCTCCCTGTGATTCCCGCCCTGAA
>JABXGX010000272.1 GCA_016550405.1 archaeon
AAAATTGAATCGGAGAAAGATTGGTTCGGCTCGAGAGCCACAGGTGTCATGCTTGATGGGAAGAACCGGGTCCTGCTATGTCAGCTGGAAGGCGATGATCTATGGGTGCTTCCAGGCGGCGGAATAGGGCTACATGAAACCCTCGAGGAAACCGTTGAAAGAGAACTGTTCGAAGAGGCGAATTTTGAAATCAAGGTCCAACGGCTTCTCTGGATCATCGAGAATTTCTTCATCTTCCATGCCAAGAAACACCACGTCCTTGAATTCTACTTCCTCGTAGCACCTAAAGAACCCACAGGGATTTGGGAACAAGATGAGTTCGAAGGAGAAGAAGACCTCCTCGACGCCGACAATTTCTGGCACCTCCCCGAAGGAAGGACTCCGTTACACTTCAAATGGTTCGACATCGCAACACTCAACGAGATCAACTTCAAACCCACTATCCTCATCGACCTCCTCAAAGACCTCCCAACACACCCTTTGCACCTAGTATGGGACACCTACGGAAGAACCACCAAAATCTAATCCCCGTCATCCAACACAAAGAAATGAAGAAGAAGTGGTACCTCTACAGTAGGTAGAGCATCGAGCCTACATGAAATCTCCACCATTTCACTGAAGAATTTTTGGCATTTGGCGACGCTGGGGACGTGTGGGGGGCACATGGTACTGAGCCCGTAGAAGTGACATCCGTACAGGCATTTCATGCAGACCCATTGGGAGACAACGATTTGTTCTGGGGTGATCCAGCGAAAATCGTGAAGCCCATGTTGTGCAATTATGTCTTTGATTTTGCTTCGTGAAGGGGTTTCTTTACTCAAAATGTGTTCAGCCCGTAATTTTCTTTTGTGAAAAAGGGTACTTTACCGCCGATGATGGTGTGGTTCGTGAGGATTTTGTAGACGGTGCCTGTGGTTAGCCATTCTCGGAGCCAGTCGTCAGATGCATAACCTGGAGGGTGTTTTGCCGGGGTTCACAGATGTTCGTGGGCGTAGTAGTCAAAAGCATGGACCATGATGGTGATTAATGGGATGATATCCGCTTCTTCGGGTGGTTCGAACCTGAGATCTGTAGAAGATGTCATCGCTTATACTGTGGATTATCTTCAAATTCAATGTTTTCGGTTAGGATACGTCTGCGTAGTATTCAAAAATTCATATGGTCGAGTACTAACTTTATTCGAGTTCTCAGTTCTGTTTGTACACACAGGATAGCACAGAGCAAGTAGGATGTTGGAAAAGAAAGAGGGGAGGGACAATAGGGGTTCTATTGTCCCTAGGGGCAGTGAGTGTTGGTTAGTTGTTGGTGGTGAGATTAGACGGGAACCACTAGGAGAATGGATTGTTGTTCGTATTCTGGGTGGTATGATGCACAGGCGAAGCTTACATAGAATGTGATACGGAGGGTGAAGAAATCGCTGGTTGCGGTTGTGCAGTCGCATTTAAGACGAAGTGACCCTTGGGCTGATTGAACGGAGGGGTATTCATCGACATCATAGGGGTTAAATGGGTAAATCCATTCCATTACCCCAGGGTCTCCAATCGTGGCGACTCTGTCATTTGCTGGAACTGGCATTTGCCACACATCACTGAAGAAATCAACACCAAAGTTGATGGCTGATTTGATTACGAAACCGACAGCACCAGCACCTGGAATAACCAAGGCTGCACCTGATACAGCTAGATTTGTACCCAGTTTGACTCCAGTTGCTATGAGTTCAATTCCATCGTTATACTGTTGTACTGCATCTGCGTCTGGTAATTCGATATTCTTATCATTACTTTGTATGGCACCGGGTGATCCACCCCACCCATCAACGCTGGCGCTCCCATCACCTTCTAGGACATCGAACTCGATCTTCATTAAACGAATTCGTTGCCCGCCTCCGACGTTTGTTTCCTCAGCGTATAATACCGGAAGTAATACCAGTTGGGCTTCACCACTGGAAACATGGACTTGGTGAATAGCCACTCCCGCTGAGAAAAGGCCCTGACCTAGTGTATGGTATGTGTCATAGATGCTATTGTGTTTGATTGTGACTTGTGCTGCATCGATGTACGCACTGAAATAATTGCTTTGATAGGCTTGCCCTTCTATTGATACTTCAATAGCATTTATCCCATCAGGGATAGGGCTCTGGGTTTCCACCGAGATGGTTGTGAAACCATCATCGGATAGAGAAATCCACTCTCCAAATATTTTGGTTTGTTTTCCATCGATCCAGTAAGTTATGGCTGCACGCATTTCAGAGGATGTTTGGGCTTTATGGGCATGGAAACTGAATGCAATTCTTTGATTCATAATCGATTCTAGCTTGAAATACGAGTCCTCTGTGAGAGTTTGACGGAGTGCATATGCTTCAACTTGTTCGCCTGCACTAATGAACCATGAATTATCAGTCCAAATGTGTTTGACCGATGAACGTTCGCCTACCCCAATTGGATCTTCAACCCAGTGGGAAAGCGTTGATTCTTCGAAATCATTGTTCTCTATGGGGTCCTTGAATGGATAACCACCTGTGCTATGAGGATATTTCAAAGTAAATATGGGCTCAACTTCGATTTCTGGGAAATATCCTAACCACGTACTGGTTCCGCTGATTTGTTTTGCTAGCATTTTGAGTGAAAGCTTTGTAATCATTGTATCGCAGAATCCTTCGACGATGTATGTTTCTGGATAATCGTTTGTATCATCGTAGTCTGCTTCTATGGTAATTTGGTTAGGATTAGAGTGGCGACGGAATATTCGGATATCCAAATGGTTTGCGAAATCAATTGGACTTCCGTGAAATGTTTCTTCGACAACTAGGGTGTCTTGACCGATTCCATAACCTGCAATGAGTTCAATCCGGTTTCCGTTTGGGCTGTAAACTCTCCGAACCCGTCCTACGATTTGGTCGTTGTCATCTGTTAAGTAGATGCTTAAGTCCACATATTGGTCTTCTGAACCCTGCCAAAACATTTGGGTTTCGATCGAAAAATATTCTCTCTCAGTTAGGTCCTGTTGTTCAACTGCATATCCATTCATGTCGGATTCAGGGGGTCGTGGTCCAGCTTGAAACAATAACCCGATATATGGATCGAGACCGATTGGCCAGTTCGGGTTAAGGTACTCGTTGACGGTCCATGCATCTGATAGGTATGGGTTGGCAAAGTAGTCGGTACAGAGTGATTTGGAATGGGGTTCCGGTTCTGAACCTGCTTCTTCAAACGAGGTGATATAGGCTGTTGTAGGGGCGCGATACCGACTGCGTTGCATAACGAGGAGGTAGGTCATTGTACCGCGTTGTAGTAAATCTGTTCCCGCAGCTAGGCTCGTTAAATCTTGCCAGATGCCGGTCCCTGGAACTGTTCCGAATGCTGCTGTAGGCCAGAAACATTGTATGTGATTAGCACAGCGTTGTATGACTATCTCGTCGACCACATTATACGCATTGGTAGATGGATCAGGATTAAAGAAGATATGTTCAACGCCGGAGGTGTCAAAGTAGGAGGCTTTAATTGATAGGTAATGTTTGGAACTAGAGCCTGAGCCATCCCAGTACGATATTTTGAGCATCGGCTCTTTTTGTTCATTTAACAGGTAGATGCTGAATCCACCCTGATAACTGTAGGTGCCAGTAGCATAATTGTTGAAGTCAATGCCTACTTTCAACTCCCAGTATGCGTTTTCAATCACGTTCAATGGACGATACACTCCTGAATATCGGTTGTTCTGGAATCCGAGGGTATTGTAGCTAATCCACCATCCTTGATCAGGTGGAGTGGAGGGAGCATAGTAGTTTAGGTAAGGAATGTGACTGTAACCGATACTTGCGTGCCAGCCACCATGGTCTCCGTCTATATCGTCGTCCCCATTAGCTTGATACCACTCTGTAGGTTCCACTTCGACGTTATCATCGACTTGGACCGAAGTAATGTAGGAGGTTGTGGGTGCCCGGTAACGGCTGCGTTGCATGATTAGTATATATGTCAGAGTTCCTCGTTGTAACAAATCTTCGCCATTTGCCTCATTGGTAAGATCAATCCATGAACCTGTTCCGGGAACAGACCCACCGTTCGCCATGGGCCAATAGCACTCAATATGGTTAAACTGCTGCCGAATTATCCAGTCTCCTACAACATTGCTTGCACTAGCTGAACCCGGATTGTAAATCACGTGGGCTGTGTCCGAAGCATCGTAGTAATATGCCTGAACATTTAGATAATGTTGGTTGGTGCTACCGCTCCCGTCTTGGTAGTAGACCATCATCATTCGTTCCCTGTTCTCGTTCAGCAAGTAGAGATAGAATCCCCCTTGGTGGCTATAGACTCCAGTTGCATAATTGTTGAAGTCAATGCTTACGGTAATTTCCCAATTATTTGATTCGTCAACACCAAGAGCACGATAAATGCCCGAATAGCGATTGAGGTTATAGTAGGGTATTCCATAGCTTATCCACCAGTCTTGAGACTGAGGCGTCTCAGGGGCGAATTTTCCTTGATAGACGATGTGATCAAACCCAATACTTGCGTGCCAGCCACCATTATCGGCGTCTATGGCGGGGTCCCCGTTCGCTTGAGTCCAATTCGAAAGATCGGTACCATCTGAGTACCACAATGTTGTAGCACTCACAAAGTATGGGCTCATTAGAATGATAGAGATTAGAGTAAAACCGATAATTATCTTCCATAATGGTTTCATATTACTTTCCTTCTTCAAAGTTTGTTGAGAATGTGTTTCCTTTCATCAAAACTCGTTTCTACTCCTTGGTAGAAATTGTTCTCTAGGAAATCCATCACCCTCAACACCCCTTTATTCAACTTGTAATTTAAATTTTTCATTTTGAGTGCTTCTAAGGAAAGGCAGCGTTCACGGAAGAAGGCATAATTTCTTCATTAGTTTTTTATGCCTTTGAATCGAGTTCCCAGTCTTGTTTGTTCCAGTAGTAGGGTGTGTGTGCGATTGAGTCAAGTTCGGTAACAACTTCTGCTTAATGGGTCCAGAGCCAAAGTCAATGTCCAGTATACAAATAACAAGACAAGAAATGTAAACGCAACAAAACCCAGAATTTCAGTTCTTCGATATCCGTTTTCAATCCTTCTCAGTTCACTAAGAAACATGAAACTAAGAAATAATGCCAGAAGAAAGTGCAGTAAAGGAATCGAAATCTCCAGAAAATCAAAATACTGCAAACTAACCCTCCAAAAAATACAAAGTAATAAGATTTCACAAAGATTACAGTCTATTATCCATTCCTAAAGAAAAGGAAAAATGGCGCCCGTTCCGGGATTCGAACCCGAGTCCTAGGAGATCCGTAGATCAATGAAGCATCATCGACCGTTGACAGTCCCAGATGA
>JABXGX010000273.1 GCA_016550405.1 archaeon
ATCACTTGGATTCTTGTTCTCATCAATCCGGTCATCTTTCCCTTTGCAATCGGTTTCCTTATTCTCCTTTGTGTGTTCATCATTGCGTCTTTCTGTTCAGGTCGATATACACAAGAGGATGTCTCCTCGCAGGCCTATAAACTCAAACGATGAACCCCGCGTTTAAATCCTCAGGGAAAGAAAATCAGGAATACGAAGTTCATTACAAAATCAATGATGAAAATTAAGATAAAGGCAATGATTACAATTGTGAGCCCTCGAAGAAAGAGAGTGTCAAAGAAATGCTGAACCAAGATCATCCAAACGATAAAGGTTGCTAAGAGACTGACAACACTCCATGCGAATACCACAATCTCATTCAAACCTGGCACCAAAAAGAAGCTGATGGTAAAATCAATTCCGAATTTTAGCAGGAGTCCGAGTAGTGCAACAAAAATTGCATCAGTAAATTTAGCATTGACTCCTGAGAGAAGGCGCCCAGCCGCGTAGAATGCAAGTGTCGCGACAATCAAACTAATCAGAAAAGTGAGAATAGCATTAATTTGGTCGGGTGTAAGGAACATCATTGATTATCATCCCATACTGTTAGGGCTAGGATACTCTAGTGCTTCCCTAAATAGCTATGCCCTCAGCCTGACTAACTATACTAAAAAGTTTCTAGAAGCTAGGCTTATATCAAAGATGCAAGCAACACTAATGCCAATCTAAACATAAGGGAGTTCAATAATGAGTTCTGGTAAGAAGGTTCGTGAACGAATAGAAACTGCGTCTATTGCTCAAATTACAGGAATTGTCCTTATGTGGTATTGTTTAGCAATACTTGGCTCTCGGCTTATCACAGTCGTCGTCGCCCCAGGCATCGGGATTGAAACGGGGATTTATCACTACCACCACATCCTTTGGGGTCTCATTCTCATGACATTAGGTGGCTTTATTGCCCTTTATTGGGAAAGCCGTCTTGCGAAAGTCGTTGGGGCCGTTTTCCTAGGACTCGGCCTTGGATTAGCAGTCGACGAGGTCGGCCTGATCCTTGTCACAGCTGATGTCGGATACTGGGATCCCATAACGTACCCAATCATGATTATAGTTGCCCAGTTACTCATTATCGCATGGATGGCAGCCCGCCAGCAAGGACGGTAAACGCACTGGAACAACGTTGAATAACTACTTTATAGCTCAAACAAATCAGTTATGGCCTATCTAGCGTTCTTCCTGGAGGCTCTCTAAACTCTCCAACACTACATCACGTTGACCCTGCCGAATTAAACTTCGTAGGAAAGTTCCTAATACACCGACTTCGCTGACTCCCAACCGTTGCATAGCATGTATTGAGCGCTTTTCAAAATCCTCGGCTGACAAACCATGAGGGTCTGTTCCGATAAATTCAACTAACCTCGATTCGACTTTTGGCGCGATGGCAATATCCTCGTGAGCTAGTTCGGGTTGATCAGGTGGGGGAATCGGCACTGGTTCGGGTTCACTGACTGGAGGTGGTTCAATAGGTACGACAATGTCTGGTTCAAGAGCTGGTTCCATCTCTGGACTCGGTGGAGTTTCGACTAGTGGTTCAGGATGGTCACCAACTAATGGAATCGGCTCAGGCTCATCCTCTGGTTCGAATACCTCCGCAGCCGTATCACTCGCTGCAGTTAAGGTCTTTTCATCATTGAGTGTAAACACAGGCTCTTCAGGAGGTGAAGGCGTTATTTCAGGCTCGGGGGCAACTGGTGCAGCTGGTTCAGGCAGTTCTTCGCCTACACCATACTCGGGTTTAGTCTGCATAATTGTGATTGCCACTTGGCGAAATGCATCACCCACATTTTCATCCATCTTTGCACTCGTCTCAATATACTGTAATCCTGCTTGTGCCGCGAAAGCCTCTGCTTCTTCCCGAGACACAACCCGCTGGTCAAGCAGATCTGTCTTATTACCGATTAGAATTCCAGGAATATTCCCCGAATTCTTTCGCGCCTCTTCAATCCATCCCGCTAAATGATCAAAGGAGGCCCGATCAGTCACGCTAAAAACGTAAATAACACCCGTCGATCCCTGATAAAATAGTGGACGTACTCCACCAAAATGGGGTTGCCCCGCTAAATCCCAAATCTGAAGCTTAACAACAACTTTCGCTAAATCCACCGTTTTAACTGCGAAGGATGTGCCAATGGTCATCTTGTAGGTGTCGGTGAAAGTGCCTTGGGTGTACCGGACAATAAGACTAGTTTTTCCAACAGCCCCATCTCCGGCGACGGGTACTTTAAAAATGAAACTGGGTTTAGTTGGCATGCTCATAAGCAGTTTCTCCTCGTATGAGGTCAGTGGTGCCGTGAGTATTTATTTTCTATGTTGGCTTTTAACTCGATTGGTGGTTCTTGCGTTTTACTTCCTTCGTATTAAAACTGGATTCCCTTGAATTGCTCGCTAGTCTTCTTCATCAACAGAGCAGGGTGAGAGATATTCAGGAGTCATAACCACGATAATGGGTTGCTGGGTAGTTGCTTTGGTCTTAGGCTCTTTTCTTGATCGCCGCCGATAATATCCGCAACAGCTGACACGGCAGATGCAGGGGATTATAACAAGGACAATTATCCCAAAGATGAGGAGATATCCAAAGAGGCTGGTAATTCCGCTGAATGGATTAGTTGAATTCAGAATTGTGGATTTAGCCCAGTGGTAGTGAGTAAGCTTAAGCGAGAAAAAAAGACTGACGGGTCCGGTGTTATTAAGGACACAGTACCATTGACTTTGGTAGGGCAGGTCAACAGTGGTGTGAAGACTATAGTTCACAGCTTGATAGAAGTGACAAGAGAAAGTTGAACCAGTTAGTTGCCACTGATGGTATTGGGATTCATCACAGACAAGAAACGTTGTAGGATGGAAGCCGAACCCACTGGTTGTGAAATTAATAGCCCATCGGTCATTAGGTCCCCGTGTTGCATTAAAGGTCCATGTTGCATGCCCAGGGAGGGATTCAAAATAAGTGTGGTATTCAACGCTGATTAGGACCCATTGTTCGTCTGTCGCAGAGAGGGGAAGAATGGGTATCGAGGTAAGTGCTATGATTAGCATGAGACTAATTCGCAGAGGTGGTACCTTCATACGGGATCACTTCTGCGAGAGGCGCGGGATTTGGTTTGTTTTTAACTGTTCCGGTATCTAATGCGGTTCCCCTGACTCCCCCCACTTCTCTGTCATGACTTTGGTGATGTAATGAGCTTCGGTGAGATAGACTTAGTCGTCGAGGTTGATGATGGTTTCGTCATCGGGTAGATAGATTATCCGCCATTTTCGTGGATTGAGGTACGGTCGTTGAGGGTCTAATGGAGGGTCGTGGGTCATGATTTGTCACTCAGACTTTCATTCACAGCTCTTACCTAAATAGAAAGAGAGAGTGAAAGCTAACTAAAGCATGAAATTTAGGAAATGGGTCCTTCTTCAAGATATGGTGATTTTACATCAGATTCACTTATTCGGATTTGAAGACGAGTAGGCAGAGGATAGCTTTTTCGGTAATCTGTGAAGCATTCATCATGTCACTACAGCCCTCTGCGAAAGATATCGAAACGTTCCGGTTGAATAATAACTTGATCCCATAAGCAGTAAGTGGAGGAAGCTTTTGATGGCTGCTGTGTGCAGGTAATAATAGAAAATTTGAATACTTTAATTTCAAAGCAAATAAAGAAGGCTCTAATCAATTCGGTGAGAAACAAGCGATTGGCTGTATTTAGTAGTGTGATTCGTTGGTCAAAAAACAATTAATGAGAAGTTGACTCTAAGGTATAGAGAAAATGGATGAAGTTGAAAAGAACACATCGAAAAAAAACAGCACCAATTATTGCCATTGATATGCACGCTAATGTCCGTTCTGTGAGCTTCAACAGACTTTACTACCTAGACGATATTCTGCATAATGAATTAAATGAATATGTAGGCAAGAGATTATTAAGTTCTAGAACCAAAGAACACACATCCGTGTAGTTGAAGGTTTGTAAAAGTGACCTCAAAAATAGCCCTGGCAATCATCCGTGATGCATTACGCGTGCGAGACCAAGAACGTGTCTGGATACACACCTGGAATCACTGCCTTGAATTGGCAGAGGAGGTGGCCCAGCAGGCACAACTGCATGGGGGAATAGTAACAATGAGTCTGATGACGGAGTCTCTACTCACCCATGCACTAAAGAAGGCCCCTCAAGAAGCTGTTATTACACCACCAACTCATTGGCTCACTGGCATCGCAAAATCGGATGCCCTTATTATAATGGATGGTCCTGAAGATCCCAGTGTTTACAAATCCGTCGAACAAGGAAAAGCAATTCATCTAACGAACCAAATCAATCAACTGCTCGACACGGCTTTTTCAAATCGTGTACGCACCCTTCTTGTCCGAACCACCAGTTTTACAGAACAAGCAGCGAAAATCTACAACCTGGATTATGGAACACTCATACAAGAAAGCAACCGCTGTGTAACAGCAAATCAATCAGAAATTCTTGATCTGGGACACCGGATTGTCCCCTTACTCCGAAAACACCGCGATATTCACCTAAGTTCGAGAGAAGGAACAGATGTACGGTTCCGAACTCAAGGGACACCGCTAATCGATGATGGTATTGTTGATCAAACAGATGTGAAAAGTAAAAATGTCTTAGCCCATTACCCTGCAGGAACTATCTCAATACCGATTGATCCAAATAGCGCCGAAGGTACAGTGGCATTCAATTGGCCTAAAGCGTATTTAGGTGATATTGTACAGAATTTAAGATTGGATTTTAAAAAAGGACAAGCCGTTAACTTGCGAGCTTCGAAAGGCGAACAAACTGTGGAACGCGCAATATTTGCGGGAACAGGTTTGAAAGATCATCTTACGCGGCTTACATTTGGGATCAATCCAAATGCTTCTATACCCTTAGGACTCGCCTTGGATGAATTAATCCCAGGCTCTATTACTCTGGGATTTGGTGATAACCGGTTCATTGGCGGCCGGAGTCAAAGTAATCTTGCGTACACGCATTCTCTCAATGATGCGATTGTCAGTATTGGGCCTACAGCTATAATAATGGATGAGAAGATTATACTCTAATTCACTTGGATATTTGATTTTCAGGTCGTTTCTTCAATAAGAATCAAGACGGCGCCAATCGCAATCAATAATCCTGCAATGCCCCATGCTCCAAATGCAACAACAATTCCCAAAAGGATGAGATATATTGCTGATCGTGCAGGATCCTCGCTGATACGATGTGGAAATCTGGTTAATACATAATAGCCAATGACTATTGAGAGGAGGCTGGTTGATACCATGAAAAGGTCATAGAAATTAACAGCAAAAAAGGGAGGTCCCAAACCCAGGAGAATAATATAGATCCAAAATAAAAAAGAGACAAGCCCTAATACAATTCCTAAAATTGCTCCAAACTTGATGA
>JABXGX010000274.1 GCA_016550405.1 archaeon
ACATTGACTTGCCAAGAATCAATTGGAGGGGGTGGTGCATCCGGAACACGTAGTAACCATGCGGTTCCACTTAAGGATCAGTAACTCGAAGTGGATCCAGCGAGGAGACAATCACCTTTCATGCATTCGACTAAGGAAATTCCAATGTCATTACCCTCGCTACCATAATGTTTTTCCCGAAGAATCTGTCCGCTCTCACTTAACCGGATAACGAGCAGATCATGCCAGGGGCTATCTTCAGACGGAGAGACCTCTCCTGCAGTCGCATAACCTCCATTGGAACCGGTAATGATGGCATGTGCGGCTTCATCCAAATCTAATCCCAGGGTCTGATTCCAAAGTTGTGTGCTAGTGGAAGTAATGTGAACCACAACTGCATCCAAGCGTTCTATTTCTTCATCCTCTGTTACTCCTGCAACTGTAAGTTCGCCAAATTGATTACTGATGATACTATTAGCGCGATCGTATGATGACCCTACAAAACTACCGTTGTTGAATTGAGAATGAGGCCAGTAACTGCAAATCCACCAAACCGACTTTCAATGACCGAGAAGGCTTGCCGAGATTGATTAGCATCAAAGAGCTGACTCCATTGTTGATCCTGATCTCGCTCATTATAATGACCAGGAATTCCTTGGACCTTAATTAATTGATGCTCCATACCACCGTTACCTGGTTGACAAATATGGCAAAATGAGGACTGATAAAATAAGAATCATCACTATATTCTTGAGCGAGCCAACCGACACGAGCGTCTTAGTTGGTTCTAGCTAGCATTCAACTCTACCTTGATAAAACTCGTTACCTTTCTGAAATCCTATCCTTGGGGTAAGATGGTCTGGGATTTGAGGAGTTAGGAAAATGTAGCCCACATCGTGGGCAAAATTGCCGCTTTGTTAACCAGTCTATCATATGGCTATAATGAGCTAAAGCCGCACAACTGGGACAGAAGATAACTGGGGTATCCGGAGAAATTGTTTCATCACAGAAGATGCATCGATGGAGAAGGGTGGAACACCGTGAACATTGACCTTCCGATTTTAATAATATTGCATTACATTTCGGACATTGTATTAATCCTGTCAGTACTGAAGATAAATCTGCAATTACGCGAGGTGAAAGGTAGGTCTTGATCACACTCTGCTTTGAAGGATTTGACCAGAGTAATGAGAGTTCCTTTCGACTTTTTTGTAATAACAGATAGGAAACTAATAGGATGAGAATAGCCAAACTTATTCCCAAGCTGATTAAGAACACATTTGGTGGTCCATATGTTCGGGTCTCTACTGGTGTTATTATTGCTGAATTATCTGGGATACGAAGCACCCAAGCTAGCGAATAGCTTTCGGCAAGGCTTGCACTTTGCCCTGCGATAACAAAATCTCCCTGAGTTGTTTGCAGAATTGAATGGCCTTTATCATCATCTGTACCTCCATAGTTTTTGCTTCTGAGAAAGTCACCTTCAGATGTTAAGCGGACTAACCACAGGTTATCAAAGTGGTCGTTTCCGGCCCATGCGACGGTTCGCCCAGCAATAGCAAAGCTGCCATCAGCAAGTTCAATTACTGCGTTAGCGGCATCTGATGAGAGGTCACCAAATTTTGTACTCCATTGAAAAGTCCCGTTACTATGATACGAAGCAGCAAAACCATCTGGTACTAGATTTGAAGAATTTTCAGTCTCACCAACAGTGACAAAACACCCATTTCTGGTTTCAATGACATCATAGCACATGTCTGACCACAAACCACCTAAGGTCCTGTTCCAAATGGCAATCCCCCGTGGAGTTGTGCTGAGTAACCACGCATCTTCGTTACCATGTCCATAGCTCTCCGTTGATCCAGCTAAAATGAAATTACCAGACTCAGACTCCACTAATGCAGAACAGATCTCATCATCCGGTCCTCCATATTCCTGACTCCAGAGCACATTCCCAACCTGGTCTGTACGAACTAGCCAGGATTGAGAATTGGTGCTGTTTTCATCCATTACCGAACCAGCAAAGGCAAATCCCCCTGATTGACTTTCAACTAAGGATAGCCCCTGATCGAAATTCTGTGAACCACCAAATGTTTGGTACCACGAAACACTTCCTGATTCATCTAATCGGAGGAGGAGAGCATCCCGGTTATTGTCAAGAATATACCCAATAATCGCAAATCCACCAGATTCGCATTCGATGATTTCCCGTCCAACTTGCCCTGAAAAAGCATCAAAGGCGTGTTGCCATAGAAGCTGCCCATCTTCTGCAATTCGAACAATTGCAAGAGCTTGACCTCCACGATAGTGGATAAACCCTGTGGCAACATATCCTCCCGCTCTACAAGAGATAATTGAGTAGAAGGCATTATAACCGGCCCCAGAGCCATGCGTTAGACTCCACAGTTGGTCTGTAGTCACGCGAGCATTATTTGGAGAGCAGAAACTAGTTGTATCATAAGTTATACAAGAACCAATCCCTATTGTGGCGCTTGAAATCAGGATGCAAATGGCAATAAGAATGCATTTCCTCTGCAAGCAGTCCAACCTTCTTGGTCCTCTGGACTTATCAGACTGAATCTTGGCTTAAAACTCTGATGAAAGCAACAAATGAACTAACGTCGTTTTGTTGTAACGGTCAATTCAGACCCGAGTGGACCCATTTCAATTACCTTATTAACAAAGCCTCGAACAATCTCAGCCAACCGATTTCCTTCTGATGCCGAGGTGCTTTCGAAAATAACGCGCTCGGGATCAATATCCATCTCTTTTAACAATGGCAGCATCTTTTCCACCCGTTCCTTTGCCTTGCCCATTCCAGTTCGATAATGGCAATCAGTTTCATAACAACCAATAATCACAACACCGTCGGCACCCTGGCTAAAGGCTTCAAGGATGAGTAAGGGATCAAGTCGACTTGTACAGGGGACTCGAATAGGAATCATTTGGGGAGGATACCGTAATCGATTTACACCAGCATTATCTGCTGCTGCATAGGCACACCAGTTACAGAGGAAACCAATTATGACCGGTGAAAGAGGACTCTCTTGGCATGCTGTATCGACGGCTGAAAGGAGTTGTTTTCGTGTGAATCCAGGTAAATCAAGTGCGGCTGTTGGACAAGATGCTACGCACGCACCACAACCAGTGCAAGCTAGTTCATCGATTTGTGGATACTTTGAACCTTCAAACGTGATTGCATTAGCATCACAGGTTTTTTCGCATAGCCGGCAACTTTCACACAATCCTTCGTCTACTACAGGTGCATAAACTTCTAGCTCGATTTTACGTCGATGCAAGAGAGAAGACACTTGAGCTGCTGCTAAGCCTGCATGAGCAACTGTGTCGGCGATGTCCTTGGGACTTTGGGATGTACCTGCAAGAAAAATCCCAGCAGAATATGTTCCTGTTGGATCCAGCTTTGGGTGTTTTTCCAAGAAGAAGTTGTTCCCATCTAAAGGAATATTAAGTATCGAGGCAAGCTTGAGATTTGATGGGGCCGGATCAATACCGACACTTAACACAATAAGATCTGCGGGAAATTCGATAGGCTCACAGAGTTCGGTATCTTCAGCGCGGATAAGTAGTTTTTTTGTAGTAGGATCTTCTTCGATTTCAGCAACACGGCCACGGATAAATGTGATACCATGCTCTCGGCTAGCCCTTTCATATAGCTCTTCGAAGCCTTTACCGAAGGTTCGCATATCAGTGTAGAAAATGTAGACATCAGCCTCTGGTTGAGCCAACCGGAGTTGAACAGCTTCTTTAACAGCGTAAGTACAACATACACGACTGCAATATGGTCGGTTTATCCGAATATCCCGACTACCCACACATTGGACAAATGCAACTCGTTTTGGAGCCTCTCCTGAAGAAGGTTGTACAACAATCCCCTTCGATGGACCTGCAGGATCCAATAATCGTTCTAACTCTGGTGCGGTAATAACATCTGAATACCTTCCATACCCATATTCAGGAAGATTTTGAGGATTATAGGGTTCAAAGCCGGTTGCAACTACAATTGCTCCAACTTTGAACGTATGGTCCTGCTCAGTATCTTCGAAGCGGATTGATTCTTTTTCACATACACCAACACAGGACTGACAGCCGATACAGACATCCATATCAATGTATGGCGCGAGGGGTACTGAGCTCGGATAGGGACGAATGATGGCTCGTTTGGTTCCGAGACCATAGTTGTACTCATTTGGCTCCTCAATGGGACATATCTCTAAGCATTTGTTACAACCATTACAGGTCTCAAGATCGACGTATCGGGGTTTCTGATGGATTTTTACTTGATAGGCACCAGGTGTTCCGTGGACATCGTTGACTTCACTCAAAGTTAGAATCTTAATTTTCGGATGAGTGTTAGCTTGTGTCATTAACGGTCCAAGGATACAGAGACTACAATCCAAGCTGGGGAAGAGCTTATCCCATTTAGCCATATGGCCCCCCAGAAATCCATTTTTTTCCACAAGAATAACCTCGTGCCCAGATTTTGCGAGTTGAAGTGAGGCCATGATACCAGCTGGTCCTCCACCAATCACAAGAATCCGTTTCGTAATTGGTACACTAATTGAACTAATACTAAGCCCAGCTTGTGCCATTTTCAAGGCTGCATCAATCATGAGTCGAGCTTTTAATGTTGCAGCATCAGGGTTATCCCAGTGAACCCAACTACATTGTTCTCTGATATTCGCAATGGCAAGGTGCCCACGATTAAGTCCAGCTTCTTCAACGGTCTGACTCATCAGCTCGCCGTGCAACCGTGGTGAGCAGGCGGCAACCACAACGTTGTCTATCTTTTCTTTACGGATGGTGTCCCGGATTAGATTCAACCCTTGTTCCACACAAAAATGGGCATCGTCTACAACAATAAGATTTGGCTGCTTCTGATAATGCTGAACAAGCGCTTCAACATCCACTATACTTTCAATATTCGACCCACAATGACAAAGAAAAAGTGCTGTTTTCGGAGACGTTTTTGGCACGGTTTTGCGGCGTGTGGCCTTAGACCTCTGTTTTTTCATTTTAGTTTTTCCAGATTTAGCCACAATCGTCACCGAGTCTCTTTGACATGAGTTCAGGGAGCACTATGCGCTTTAACACTTGTTACGTTACTATCTGATGATTTAATTGTTAAGGCGAATTGGAAATTAAGCCAACTGGTTGTTACCCAAGAGATAAAGGGAGAAATCAGAACAAAATACGAGTAGGTTGTGTCGTGAACCAATGGCAGACAAGAAAGTCAATCCCATGCAATTGTATAAGCTCCTGCCCCAAACCAATTGCAAGAAATGTGGCATGACCTGCATGGCCTTTGCAACAAGGCTAGCCTTACGCGAAGTCGAACTCAAAGAGTGTAGACCCCTCTTTGAAGAAGAACAGTATAAGGAACAGTGTGCCCAACTCAACGACCTCATCGCTCCACTTTTAGATACTGAAGAAACGGGCGTGAAGCTCGATGAAACCAAATGTACAGGATGCGGTAATTGTGTTGTTGTCTGCCCAGTTGATGCTTCAGCAGAACCTGGAACAGCCTCTGGGAAAGCAGCGCGTTCCACAGATACAGTCTTTCGCGTCGAAGATGGCATCGCAAAAATCATCAACCTTGAGAAATGCCGACGATTTCCTCCCGACCGGATGAATTGTCGAGTCTGCGAGCAGGGCTGTTATGTCAAAGCGATTGAAATCTGGTAACACTACACGCATTACATCAGTTGAAGGGAATGAAACGTGCAAGATACTGTGTGCTGTGGCTGTTCAGTCGTCTGCGATGACGTTGCCATATCAGTGAAAAAAACTGATTTGCATTCCTTAGGTCTTTGCCGACTCGGTCACGAATATTGCAGCTCGATTTTTAGTAAAACACGACTCTTACACCCTTCAATAAAAACTACTAATGGAAAACCGAAACTAGTAACTCCTAAAGAAGCCTTGGAGAAAGCTGCACAGCTTCTTCGAGAAAGTAAAAGACCATTATTGATAGGGTGGTCAAATAGTACAACCGAAGCGATCACCCTTGGATTGAAGATAGCCCAAAATAAGAGAGGCGTGTTTGATAGCACTGCCAGTTTCGAATACGGATCCCTTCTTGAAATGGGATTGCAAGGAGGTGAATCAGAAAAGGTTTCACTAGAAACAATACGGGATTTTGCGGACTACATTATCTACTGGGGAGTCAACCCCGCGGAAAGCCATCATCGCCATGCCAGTCGATATACCGTATTTCCAAAAGGGAAGAACACCCCAGAAGGTCGAGAAAGTCGTGTGATCTCTGTGATTGATATACGAGACACCGAATCCATGAGACTCGCGAACCACCAACTGATCCTCTCCACATCAACAGGTGATGTTGAATTTCTAAAATTCCTCATTGCTGAACTTGAAGGAACCCACGAACACCTCCCAGAGCAAATCGGTGGGGTTCCCACCATCGAGTTTCTCAGTTTTAGTAAACAGCTCCAAGACGCAGATAACGTTGCATTATTCTATGGAAATGGCCTATTACATTCCTCTCACGCGAACCAAAGCCTACCGTTACTAGCAAAATTATGTGCCCTTCTCAACCGAAACCAACACCAATGTTGGACACTGCCAATGATAGCATACTGCAATACCATTGGAGCAGTGAAAGCCAGTCTCAAAATCACTAAGCTGCCCTTTGCCACTAATTTTGTGTCCCAACCAGTGAAATCAATCCCATCAGTTTTCTCCGATATCAAGAAGTCAACATTTGATTGCGTACTTGTTGCTGGCTGGGATGCTTTGAGCCTACTACCAGGACCCATTGCAAAGGTCCTCGGAGATCTTCCCATAATCGCCTTATCGACCCAGCCGACCTTAACAACACACAAGGCCGCCGTGGTATTACCAATCGCCCTCACAGGCGCTGAAGCAGCAGGTACTGTTCATCGCATGGATGGAACAGCTGTAACACTTCAACCCTTCAGGACCCCACCTAAGGGTGTAATCACCGAAGAAGCCCTCTTAACTCAACTTCTCGAAAAAATCACCTAACCGGTTTCTTGGTAATTGGTAAGCCTTTAAACACCACACAAACAAGTACGAATAGCGGTGCCTAAAATGAAAGTTGCAGTTGCTGGGAAAGGCGGGGTGGGTAAAACCCTCATCGCTGGAACGCTCGCTCGATTCCTTGGTAGAGAAAACATCAGGGTTTTAGCTGTTGATGCAGATCCCACCCCAACTTTAGCCACAACTCTTGGTATTCCTCAAGAGATCGCTGCCAAGATCGTGCCACTAACTGAAAATGACGAACTTGTTGAAGAACGCACAGGCATGGATAAAAGAACTTACGGGGGAATGTTCAAACTCAATCCCCGAGTCTCAGATCTAGCCGAAAAATATGGTGTGGCTGGCCCTGATAACACGACACTCCTTGTGGCAGGAACGGTAACAATTGGTGGTTCAGGCTGCATGTGCCCTGCAGGTGCTATGCTTAAGGCGCTTATCCGGTACCTCATTGTGGGCACTGATGAAGCCTTTGTCATGGACCTTGAAGCAGGTATCGAGAATCTCGGTCGCGGCACCTCCCGAGGAATGGATGCGCTCATTGCCGTAGTTGAGCCTGGACAGACCTCCATTAACACAGTTCAACGAATTCAGAAACTTGCTAAAGACATCGGAGTTGATACAGTCTATGCAGTTGGAAACAAAGTGATGGATGAGCTGGATCAATCAACTATAGAAAATACCCTACAGGAAATGAATATTCCACTCTTGACTATCGTGCCTTTTGACAAAGCAATCCGTCATGCCAATCTGAAAGGGCAAGCCCCAATTGATTTCGCACCCGATTCCTCCGCTATCCAATCCATCAAAGCGATGATCCCTGAACTTCGCCGTCGCTTAAATACCTAAAATACTAAAACATA
>JABXGX010000275.1 GCA_016550405.1 archaeon
TGGATTTGGACCCTGAACTGATTTCAGCATTTCAATTGAATCTCGATGATATGCGCGCTGCAGATGTGTTACTTCTAGTCGTGGACGCGTCAGAAGCAATTCAACTGTTAAGCATGAAAATGCAGAGTTCACTAAAGATTCTTCATGCAACAATGATTGATGAGATGCGAATTCTTGTTGTTCTGAATAAAACAGATTTGATTGATATTGATAAGATTGAGGAAAGAGTGGCCTTCATCAAAGAAGCTTATCACCTTCCCTCAGTGTCCATTTCGGCAGAAAAAGCAATTAATCTCGAAGCGCTTTTGGTCCAAATTCGTCGTATCTACGAAAGAGTGGGGGCGACAACCTCTTCTAAAGATCATGACTGGAAAACGAATCGTTGATAAAGCCTCACTCATTACTGAAAAGAGAAGCCTAGGTGACTAAGGTGTCTGAACAGACCTCGTACCAGCATTGGATCGATGGCTTAGTCAAGGATATTATCGATTATTGGGGCGAGGATACCTCAACCATAGATTGCAGCTGTGGTTTATCAGTTTCAGGTCTTCAACACGTGGGACGCTTACGTGGCGAAATTACTCTGACTAACACGGTGATGCACCAACTCCGACAGAAAGGGTATCAATCCAAACATTATATCGTTCGCTATACAAGCGATGAATGGAAGGGCAAAGAAGCTCAACTGGCTCAGTTTTCAAATCCTATAAAAGCTAAAATATACATTGGCCGGCGGCTCGTTGATGTACCTGATCCCAAAGGAGAACTAGGGAATTGGGTGGAACGATATTGGCTGGACTTCGGAAATTATCTTGACTATTTCAGCCGTGATACAACACCTGTTAGTACGAACCAAATTTACACTTGGTCAAAAATGCAGGAACTGGTCCGGTATACAATTGCGCATCGAGAACTAGCCCGGGAACTCGTCAATAAATATCGAGTACGGAATCCCTATCCACCGGACTGGTTTCCGATAAATGTGCCCTGTGAAGAATGCCTGCATATAAGCACTACCACGGTTGTTGCCGTTGATTTGGATGCGTACAGCGCCACCTATGAATGCGAAGAATGTGGGCATAACGGAACAACCAGCATTGAAAATGGGAAACTCTCTTGGCGCTTGGAATGGGCTGCTTTATGGAAGGTCCTCGGGGTTGGATTTGAACCATTTGGAAAAGATCATGCCACACCTGGGGGGTCGCGCGATAGTGCAAAAGAAATTGCTGAGACCTTCTACAAATTCAAGCCTCCTGTTCCCTATGCGAATGAATGGGTAGGCCTCATCGAGAACGGTGTCGACAAAGGGGATATGGGTAGCTCTGATTTCAAGGGTTTCACTCCAAAGACCTGGGTTTCCGTTGCACCAGGAGAGGTTCTCCGTTACATTTACCTGAAGAATAAATCCATGAAACGCATCACTCTGGGTCTTGAATATATCCCCAATTATATTGGGCAGTATGAACGCGCTGAACGTGTGTATTATCAAATTGATACACCGAAGACTCCATCCCAAGAAATTGCTGATATCCGTCGGAGCTATGAACTAGCGAACCTTGACCCTCTGCCAAAGACAGTTCCAATGCAGCTCCCGTATCTACATGCTGTTCTATTAACCCAGATTATCCCAAAGGACCAATTACCAGATGCGGCTATCGAAAAACTGGCTAGCTCAGACATTATTCCTCACTCTTTGACATCCAGAGAAAGAGAGTATATCTCAACCCGCTTGAATCAGGCCTATACTTGGGTGACCGAATATGCCCCTGCCTCTTATCGAATTACCACACTTTCCACCCCTCCCAAAGGGTTAACCGACAAAATTCCTGATGAACTCCGAACGTTATACCAGCAGCTCTATGAGAAGCTTGATCCCAATAATTGGACTGAACAGCGAATCACAGAGGCAATGAAAGACTTGACTCACTCACTTTCCAAAAGGGTTCAACACACCTTCTTCCAGACGCTCTATCAGGCTTTCTTTGGCACAGATCAAGGACCCCGCATTTCAACCTATTTTGCCTTTACCGACCCAACCCAAGTGCGTTCTCGCCTAAACTATCTCGCTACTCCGCCTCAATGAGAGCTCATTAAATGAAATGTTCTTTCTGCAAACAAGACGCAACCTATATATGCTCAAATCTCTAAAGTCAATTCTATCCTTTACTCGGATAACGGAGACTAGAAACCATGTCAAAACCCGCAGTCAGTGCATTCCGCCAAGCCGTCTACAATGAAGCAAAGGCACTAAAGATTCCGATTGTGGATGAACGCGCAATCGACAAACTCGGTATCAATAAGGGCTCTGTCGGTGGAACTGTTGAAATGAGGTACCGTGATGGCGAGGAGACGAAGATCAAAACCTTTCTAGCTGTGGCCAAATATCACCACGCTCTTGTAATCTACAAGGATGAGATGTTTTACATTCTAGCCAACAACACCATTTGGCGCTTATCAACCTAGGGTTTCATGTTCTATGTAACCCTTTCCTCTCATTTTCTTCCCGGTCCTCGCACACACCTAGTTATGATGATACTAAAAATGAGAAGAGACCTTTTACTGATTCTCTCACTATGAAAAAGCGACTGCGGAAAGGCAGTAGCCAATCAGGTTTCAAAAATTTCTTTGATTCGCTTAATTTCCGCCATCATTTCATTTCGTAACCCTGCAATTCCAGCAGCAGGTGCCGCGGCAGCCGGAGCAGCCGCAGGTGGTGGACTTGTCGTGCCAACTGGTGGGGCACTGGGCGGAGCAGCTGTAGGCGCTGCTGATGGAGGTGCGCTGGGTGGACCACGGGGCGGTGCTGCGGCAGGTGCAGCCTTTGGAGGTGCGCTGGGTGGACCACGGGGCGGTGCTGCGGCAGGTGCAGCCTTTGGAGGCGCCCCAGCAGGAGGTACGGTCGTAACAGCTGCAGTTGCTGTGACTTCGCCTAGTAAAATTGATTCGGCATCACTTCCCGGAGCAGCGGCAGCGATGGCGGATTCATCACCTTCAAGAAAATCAAAGAGCGCATCGGTTGATGGCCCACCGGTGCTTGCTTCTGCTGCCATCAATGGTGTACTAGCAGCGGTCATCGGTGTGACCTGTGCACTTTTGAGATCGCTACGTACTTTGTTTAGGCTTTTCTGAAATTCAGTGACTTCTTTAGCAACGGTGTTTAAGGCGTCGGCCAAGTCGTTGACAGCTTTGGATAAGAATTCGGATACGCGAATCAAAATGGCTTCCTTGTCTGAGCCTGACATTCTTGCTACACCCCGTCATCTGCAGCATGGGGTACTGCAAGCTAGGATGTAATAGGCTTACATATAAA
>JABXGX010000276.1 GCA_016550405.1 archaeon
TAGGTGTCACCGGATCGATGGGACATTGTAAGATGTTGCCAACCACTTCCATATTCATACCACAATTCCACAACTGAAAGGTCCTGGTCAACTACATCAGCAGTGACTTCGACCGCTTCATTCACGTTAGGAGTAGTCGGATTACGTCCAACATTGCTAATTCTGGGAGCGGGATCGTCATAGATGTAAAGATCATCAAACAAAACTTCTAATCGTCCACCACCAAACGTACTGGCTTCAAGGTAGAGATTATCCATTTTGACGTCAGCGTAACTCCCAAAGACCGCCTCATAATCAAGAGCTAAGGCTCGGTGTAATTGGATCCAGGTATTCAAGGTTCCAGCACTAGTCACATTGAAATTCCCCTCAGTACTGGAATTGCCTAACCCTATGGTAAATCCATTCAAATAGTAGTTAAGCTCGCGAGTGGTTCCGCCATCAATAACTGTCAACCGGAACCATACTGTATTAGCACTAACTGTATCTTCTAATCTCCACATCACATCGAGATAGGTCTCTCGGGAATAATTCAATGGTCTCCAGTGCATTGATTGGCGACGAAGAAATGTTGTGCCCACAACTCGTGTCAAGTTTGCAGCTTTGCTGCCTGCATATGCTGTGCTGGTAACCAGAAAACCTGAATGGGTTTGAGTCCATCCACGAACTCGTTGATCAACATCGGGCTGATCTTCAAAACTGGCTCCATTAACTGTTGGAGCCGCAAAGGAGCATGCATCGAATAAAGTTACCACGCGAGTGTTAGCATCACTTGCTCTGACTTCTAGCCTAAAATCCCTAACAAAAAGTTCGTTTCCAGTAAAGTAAGAACCGATGTCATCCCAAATATTGTGATTGAAGAGAACCCAAGATCCCTGGGTGTTGTAGTTATCGGCATTTATGACTAATCTTGCTCCCGTTATATTTGAAATAGGACTAGTCATACCGCCATATCCAAGCATGTAGTATATTTCAACAATATCTACTCCAGTATCGCAAGATAAACGGATAAATGACATACTGTTTGACGTTGGATTCAGAAGACTCAGATTCCAATAAAATTTCAGAAAAGCATGACTTGCACTAGTTAATCGAACATCGGGGGAATCAATGCAAGCCGCTTCACTCGAATTACCTAAGGAGGTCGCAGTGACATTTACACTCCAACTCCCTGAATAAGCAGTAGCACTTTGGCTAACAGTCCCCGCATCACGATTGGTTAAGTGTTGCCAATCTGTCAGATCACCTGCTTCAAAATCACCGTTCTCTGTTGTATACCCAATCCATTCATACCCATTCGTTTCGTTTATTAACAACACATCATCCACGAATACCCGAATATATTTACCAGAACTGCCTTCAGCCCTAATGTGAAAATAGATATCATCAAATTCAAGGGTTGGATCAATAGTATCAGGATATTCTTCTACAGCAAGATAGTTCGCTGTGATATTTTCCTGAAAGATATTCCACTGATTAGCCGGGGCGTAACGAAGAAAATGTGCAGTTAAAGAAGTATTATGTTCAGGAATTACGGTTCCGTTCAAATAATAAAACATGTTATACTGATAGGCTGCATCCCGAAGAATTACTTCAAGATAGAAAAAGTCATGCGAAGGATCTAGATTCTGATCTACATACCAATCAAACCCAAGACTAATGTTATCAGCATCAGCGCCTAAGTACCTCTTATAAATCTCAGCCGTTTCTAGTCGACCACTGGGGTCTCGGCATTGTATTCCTCCAGAATAAGTTCCATTTTCAACTGGCCAAGGATTCGATGCCGCCCAATGGTATCGATCACCGGTATCTATTTCAGCCCAGCCATCAATATCGATTGAAGATATCCAA
>JABXGX010000277.1 GCA_016550405.1 archaeon
CTACAATTGACATCCCTGTTGATGGGTATTTCGTTCCAGCAGCAAATCCAAGTTTCATCATAGCAGCCGTAGGAATCTGCGTCGTGCTTTGGGTAATATTCGAGATTCTAATATGGCGTTCACGACAACAAAGTGTTCAATAGAGATACACGTCAATTGGCAGAAATTGCTATGCTATCGTCGAATTAAAACCTTGAGAAAGTCGAAGACTGGCTCAGCTCACGAAACAGCTACTAAAACGTCTCTGCGCACACAGCCTTAAAAAGAACACACCCTAGGGAAACCATCAATAGTAAAGTATCATGATAGATTTATCCAGATTATGCAATAACCATGGTTTTCTGCCAAAAAGTGTCACAATAAGGTAAAAAATTTCCGAAGAAAATTCTTCCCCCTTTTCATTGTTAACAAGACAGCCATTCAACATCTCTCTCCTTTTGGATCTTTAACTCCTATGCTGCAACCCCTACGAAGCTCAAAATGATACTAATAATAATCGCCAGAACTGCTCCTGCTTTATCTTTGAGATTCATGTTTATTCCTCCTTGTGTGTTTCCATCAGTGTCGAAGCTATTGTTATAAATGCGATAGCTTTTGTCAGATGTTACGGAAACCATATGATTTTATCTACGGTTCCAGTGGAGTTGACTAAAGTGGATTAGTGTGTCTCGATTTGTATCCAGTAATTCTACTCTACGAATAACCGGATTTTCCATTGTAATTTTATGTCTACTATTATCCGGTTCAGGGATGCCTTCAATGACCACTGACACTCTACCAAGGGCTTTGGATATTCCTATTGCTGAGTCATGTACGATATTCACTGCAACAATTGGTAATCGTGTCTTATTTGGGAACAATGAGGATTATCGGCTATGGGGCATATTCGCTTGGTTTGTCCCCGCTCAGACTATCAGACTCTATACAAGTGATGAATCAGTATATGGAGCAATCTTCTTTGGGTTTGATGAGAATGGTGATGCCGCTGATGGCTATCCACAAGGGGGAATGAATGATCAAGGATTATGTATGGATGGCAACGGGCTAGGATCTTATACCATTAATGCCCATCCGGAA
Source organism: archaeon (assembly GCA_016550405.1). The sequence goes on from JABXGX010000277.1 coordinate 1,078, forward strand.
CGAGAACCCCCTTCTTGTGCCTTACTAGCCCAGGTCTTGTGGGAGTGTGCTACAGTCGATGAGGTTGAAGTCTGGTTTCTCACTCACACAATCGGTGGCTCAATGAATTATCAACTTCACTATGCTGATGCGGCTGGCGACGCCCTTGTCGTAAGTGCAGGTTCCGATCATGAAATCGCCTTTACACGAATCGGAACCAATTCCTGTCTGGTATCCACTAATATCAATGTTGCAGATCCATCGCGAGATGTCTATGATTGTTGGCGATACAGCACGTCCATGGCCATGTTAACAAGTATTTCTTCAGAAAGTGCTCTCACCATTGAAGCTTGTCGTGATGTGCTGAACGCTGTGCATCAGGATGGAACCTACGCAACTAAATATAGCAATGTGTTTGATTGTGTGACTCGTGATATCTACCTATGGTATAATAGAGACTATTCTCAAGTCGCCTCATTCAATTTGGATACTGAATTAGCGGCAGTTCAACCAGGTGTTGCTGGATATTATGAACATGATCCGCTCTTTGGCGCGTTCAATGTTAACGGAGATATTCATTACCGAAAAATGGCAATTACAGATCTCCTCGGAAGCAGCAATCTAATACAACCAATCCATATTCTAATCTTCACTATAGCAATCCTGACGCTCGTAATTACGCTCCTTACTATAGTCTTGTATCGGCGGAAGAGAAAAATCGACTGAGTTGGTTCCCTAAAACTCGATGAGCTTGGGAAGCTCACGAGCTACTTTCACAGAATTTGCAGCTTCTTTCGGGAGTGGGGCAATCCCATCGAATCCGGTCTTTTCAACAAACTCAACCAACATCAATCGCATCGCTTCAGGGTCCCATTTGGCCATCTTCTCTAGTGTATCAATACCCGCATCATAGTATAACCGTGCACGAATTGCTTTCACGCCCGGTAATCTTGCTAGATCAGACAGTTTAACTAATTCTAAAATCGTTTCTTCTGGCAATCCGGTCTTATTCGCTAGGGCTGTCCGCTTCGCGGGGGTCGCTCCACTTTCAAGCATCTGTTTAACATCACGAATCCCCGCCGCTTCAAGTTGTGCAACTGATTTAGAGTCTACACCCCGAAAATCCCGTAAGAAAAAGGATTTCCGAGTTTTTGCTGTGCGTTCCTCACGCAACTCAGCCACACGTCGGGCTAGTGCGCGGTTACCAGTAAAACGATAATAATATCGAATTCCCCACAGTTGTCCTTTCGCGGAGGTTTCCTCCTCATTTTCAAACCATTCGACATACGCTTCAACATCTTCGTGACGGGCTTCGTCAATACCTTTACCTTCAGCAAATTTCTGAAGATACGCTTCATACCTACGAACAATTTTAACGATATTATCAACAGTGTGGGGTGTTCGTCCCCCCTGTTTCAAAAACTTCCGGAATGCTTCTTCGTTCAACCCCAACTCACCAACCATCACACACAATCTAGTGTGAGCACTTTTATTTGTTAACACGACTAATGATGGCCTAAACCACGATGCTATAAAACGACCTTATTCTAATGGGGTTTTAGCCAGGCTTCTTTCAATCTTATAATTATATCATCTATATTGTATTTTGGTCCATTCTTCCTTTGATCATCACCCTCCTCGTCTTCCTAAGCACTTCGGATCTCACCTCTTTTCCGATCCCCAAAGCCTTAGGATATCTCATTTCCTTAGTTCACTGCTTCTCGCATTCATCGTGACGTGACTTAGTTACTCATTATCTTTATACTCATGTGGAGAGAATTTGTTTGTCAGTGTACCGCGAAGTAAAATGGTTGATACTTCGGACCATACTTCGCTGGTTTCATCCCGTTTCATGCCAAATAATTCGTATCCCTGTAATCCATCCTGTAAAGCAATCAATCCAAGAGCAAGATTACTCGTGTTCACTCTTCGATGAATCACACCTTTTTCTTTTTGATCTTCGAAGTAATCTGTCAAATACTTGACGGCTTCATTGTACATGGACTGTAATGAGTTTGCGAGGTCTGGGTTTCGCGATGCTTCGGAGACGATTTCAAACATTAAGCTGGGGGGCCAGCTAGGTTCGGAAAAGAACAGGGGGGTGCTCCAAAGTCGATCATAAAACGTATTTGAGCTTATATCCAACAAGTTTCCTGCCTCAAGAAGCTCGGATAAGGGTTCTTCCTGAACCTTCCTAAACGGTATCTGTACCACCGCTTCAAACAACTCCTCTTTGCTCTTGAAATATTGGTAAAGTGTGCCTTTACTGACGCCCACCTCCTTGGCAATATCTGACATCTTGGTCTGATGATATCCCTTCTTAGCAAAGACAGTGATAGCGGCTTCAACGATTCGCTTCTTAGCACGAATCTTGTAGTCCTGTAAAACGCGAGGCAATATACTCACCGAATACCTATGGTAACGTGAACTAATAGTATAAAAAAGTAACTGACTGGTCAGTCAAGAAACTGACCGGAAGGTATAAAGACAAAATCCCCTCCTCCCACCTAACCTAAGGTTGAGTCAATGAATGGTGACTTTCTCTTTCTCATTTTCTTCTTGGTCATCTTCATTACAGGTATGATTATTCGTGGATACTATGGCCGACGCTCCCCTGATCTCCAAAAGCCTCGGCATGAACGTTTGAGAACGGCTGTGGAACATGAAGGGCGACTCAGCTTTACTTTGTTAATGCTGCAGATGGTCGTTATGCTCGCTGCAGTCGTTCTCTACATCTTTTTCACGCCCATCTTTCCTTGGTTTAACATTCCTCTACTGGATTGGATACGCTGGATTGGAGTCATCATAGGCGTAATTTCATTAGCATTTCTTTGGTGGGTGCAGGCGACTTTAGATCGTGGATTCTCTCCTTCATTAACTATCCATGACCAACATGTTCTTGTCACTCATGGACCGTATCGCCGTGTTCGTCATCCGATGTATACTGTTCATATTTTCTATTTTCTTTCTTGGTTTTTGATTTCAGCTAATATTCTCTTTTTCTTTGTCTGGGCATTAATGCTGTTTTACATCATTACTCGAATCCCCAAGGAAGAGGCGATGCTTCTTTCTCAATTTGGTGATGAATATCGAGAGTATATGGCTCGCACAGGACGTCTCCTACCACCTCTCACGAAGAAAAAAAGAGAATAATACTCAATGGGTGATGGCGAAATGTCAGCTTTTTCTTCAGAATCGGTAAACAAATACGGAGTTAGTAGTATCGTCCGTGAATTTATCATCGTCCTTTTCATTGCACTTCTTCTCTGGGTCTCGGCCGGATTCCAGTTATGGCTGAATGCCTGGGTGTACATCATTTTCCTTCTCGTCTTCTCCACTATCTTTATGATTGTCATGGCCTGGAAGAATCCAGGGCTACTAAATGTTCGTGGGGCACCCCACCGGGCAATGCGACAGACACCCATGCCCCGTTATGAGAAGATCTTCCTTACCATATTCACGCTTCTTCTCATCCTGATTCCCATCGTTACGGGGCTCGATTATCAGGGTTTCTTCAATCTCTGGTTTCCCCTTCCCCTCTTGGTTCCAATCTGGCTCATGGGCGCTGGATTTGGATTCATTGTCGTGGGTGAAGTACTTTTTGGGTGGGCTATGGTATCAAATCCATTCTTTCACGGAATGATGGCGATTCAAACCGAACGAAATCATCGGGTCATATCGAAAGGTCCCTATCGTTGGGTACGGCATCCAGGTTATCTGGGGCAAATGCTCTATTATCTGGGTATGCCATTGCTTTTGGCTTCGTGGTGGGCATTCATCATGGGAATCATCATGGCCCTTGCCTTTGTTTATCGTACAA
>JABXGX010000278.1 GCA_016550405.1 archaeon
CCTTCATAGGTGATTTCGGAGAGTTGAGCGATTTCTTCCTTAAGTTGTTTTTCGTTTAAATCGAAGGAAAAGGCTTGGATTGCTTGTAAAAACCCACCTATTAGGGAGCCATCTCGACCTTTCTCCCCTAAAGTATCGAAAATTGCAATCCCAGATCCACGATGAAGAACCAGAAAACGGGAGAGGTTTGTAACATCGTTGTAAATCGATAATACCTCTTGTAGTTTCTTATTATGCGCTTCTTGTCTTGGTGTAAGATAGCGATCTTGATAGCCCTTCCGATAAAGTAACCATATTGCAGCAATGAAAATAACAAGCGATATTGCAGATACTATTAACAGGTTGATCATGTTTATTTCTGGTGAGTTGCCAGTTTTTACTGTGAGCGTAAACTGATATGATGTCCCCTCGTTAATTGTTAAATTGACGTATCCTACCCTATAGAACTCAATATCGAATACGATTGTTGAACTGGGATCAAATGAACTGGGGGAAAATACCGCAGAATATATACCCCTACCTTCATGAATCATAACTATAGATTGCGCCTGACCTTGTCGGTTTGTAAAGCGCAATAGAAGCAATGCATCAGTGATGTTATGCTCGGAATGAAGATTTTTGACATATACTGAAATTGGGAAATCCAGCCAGCCTTGTTCACTATTGTTACTTAGTCCAATCAATGAAATCTGTGCTGTATTCATCAGCATTAGTTTTTGGTTTTGCAGACCACACTGGGTTCCAGAAGCAAAGCTCACAGAAACGGTGCAATCGCTTCCGGTAAGTGCTTCACAATTGGTTGGTATTTGCCAAATATCACTGATAACGGTATTGTTGATGGTGTCGAAATCAGGATTAGTGTCGGTTCTCCAGATTGTCCCGTTCGATAATATAATCGAAATATTCGCTGAATTGCCGGTTAGGGTGATTGGACCCAAAGAGGCAATAATCCTCAAATAGTCGCCAGCTAAGACATACCCAGTCGAAGAAAGATTCTCCCACTGAGAAGCCATTGAACCTGATTTCTGTATAATGATCCCAGTGATATAATTGTCACTTTGGGCAAATATTGTAAATCGATTCCCTGTACTACCAATTCCCTCATTTAGAAGGAAGAAACCTGTGGTACTGTTCAAAGTAAAATCTAACACAATTAAGCCTAAACCGTCTCTGGCGCCCAGGAATTGCCATCCATCATAGAGATACAGACCAAACTGATAATTCGTGAAATTCGAGGGTGGGCTACCAGCTGGGATAGTGTAGTTGATTGTCCACGTCGGATCTGTTTCTGATTCGACTGTATATTTGGTTAGGGCGGAATCAGGATTTTCACTTTTCATTGCCATGTAATATTTGAAATCGAAGGAAATGGAGTAACTTGAATTAAATACAAAGAATTGTGTCGTAGACCATGCATTGGAATAATCAATTTCTCCTTTATGCAAAGGATCTGCATAGATATCTACGAATCCATAACCAACAAGTGTATCCTCAACTGCTGTACCATTTAATGTGAGGTTCACATCACTTGGGGAAGCATAGGAACCTATTTGGTAATTAAAGTTATCAAAGTAAATGTGCCCATCAACATCTAGGTTTGAATCTGTTGACTTGCTGATTTCAATTTTCAATGTCAGCGAACCATTAACAGGGATTGATAATACAGACTCTGTAGTCCATGATGTTGAGTGAAAATCAGCTGTCGTTGTAATCCAATTGGCAACCGTTGAGCCAATCTCCGTTTCTATACTCACCTCCACGATTAACCAACTTGCGATAGTAATATCTGGAGAAAATCTAATGTCAAAATATAGTGTGAGTGTATCCGGTAAAATCGAAGAGGCATACTCAAAGTCATTCTCAATCGATGCGTGCCTTTGAAGTAGTAATTTGCTATAGGCTAGTTGAACATCCAGACAGGAACCAGGATTTCCTCCTGTAGTGTTGCTGATAGATTTAATTAGTCCGCCACCTGCGTCAATTAAGGTCCAATTATTGCCTGGTTCAGGAAACTGTTCAAAATCTCCATTTGGTAGGGGATTTTCTGTTTTGCGAACATTTAGTAAATCTGCATGTAATTGATATCCACGATAAGATGTGGCGTACCAGTCTTCTTGGTAGGAGAACGTTGTGGTGTTATGAGCATTGGTTTCTAAGTCACTCTGATTCTTGCAGAATTCAAAAACATCTATTGGGGTTCCTGACCCAGTATTGGTAAGAAGAGGAGGTGGTATTGGTTTGTGCAGTGGCTTATCAAGTTGTACTGGAAAAAAACTTGCAGTAAGTGCGAATAGAACAATAATGATTAGGAAGCCGACCCGTCTCGTCAATGCTCATCCTTCTTTAGACAATATCCCGCTTCGATTATGATTCATTTAATGGTTTAAAATCGTTTGGCATTATTATCTGTGATTTATAATTTTTTTTGAACTCCAAAATAACAAATATCAACTTAATTTCTCGGTAAGGAAATGAATTGGTTTCACAATGCCGGATTGACATTGCTTTTTAACAAGTTTCTTTATGAACATCGAAGTTAGGTGTGTATAAAGTGAGCAAGATTACGACTTTATTGTGTTTTTTTATACTCCTTTTACTTCCTCAATTATCACTCACCTCCTCTTTTGATTTAGCCAGTATTATGAGGGCAACACCCACCCAAAGTAGTGCGGTACTCTCAAATGCTCCCTCGCAAGCTACGGATATTCGGTTTGGTGCTAATACTCGTGTAACCGATGGGTCGTCTCCTTATCCAGAGCAGGTTGAACCAACCTTGACCATCTTAAGCTCAGGACGGTTACTAATCGGTTGGAAAGAGGCAGACACCTATGATGGCGCGGGACTCCGTGTTGGCTTCTGCTATTCCGATGATGAGGGAAAAACATTCAGTCCCAATATTCTCATGGACACTCTTGGAGGAGGCTCTCAATCTGACCCCTGGTTGATCTCGGATAATGATGACAATGCTTACTTCACCTTCCTAGAATATCAAGGCTCAGCTGAAGGTATGGGTGTTGCCAAGACCACGGATGGTGGTGAGATCTGGCAAGCTCCTACGCAGGCTGCTGATACTGTTGGATTTCTAGATGACAAAGAAACCGCCTGCGTTGATGCTTCGGGGAATATCTACATGATGTGGGATCATTTTGTCTCAAATAGCCAAGCTAACCTCGTATTCACGAAATCAGTAGATGGTGGAACCTCATTTCAACCTACACAGGTCCTTGGTCCCTGGGACACCCACGGAGGAATCCCATATTTGACCTGCACACCCAATGGAACTCTCTTTGTAACAACAATTTGGGATTCGGTGCCAGATGGTCCTCTGAATACTATTCACTTCATGAAATCAACAGATTATGGGAATACATGGTCTGCTCCTATGGTTGTCAATCCCCCAGGATACCCTGAAATTGCCATAATTACAGTGTGCGCGGTCGATAGCAATCATCATCTCTATATCTGCTTTGCAGCTGGTTATACTACTGACAAGGAAGTCTATGTCATCAAGTCGACTGATGGCGGTGACTCTTGGTCTGCCCCCGTCCAGGTCAATGATGAAACCACGAATATGCAACGAATGGTCGAAATGCACATTGATGCTGATGATAATATTCATGTTGCTTGGTTAGATGCCCGTAATGGTGAATGGGATATCTATTACAGCTACTCAACCGATGGAGGCGCAAGCTTCTCCGACGACTACTGTATCACGAGCGAGGGGTTTCCCCTGTCCTTTACTCGGCCCGGTGATTACATCACCTTACGATCTGATTCTACAGGAAAGCTGTTTATTGTCTGGACTGATGGTCGGGCCGTCACAGATCAAGACATCTAC
>JABXGX010000279.1 GCA_016550405.1 archaeon
CCAAAACCAAGGTTCATTTGGTGGCTTTGGATGCGTGAAAGTTCGGCTTGAATAACCCGTAAATATTGTCCGCGAATCGGAACCTTGATGTCTGCCAGTTTTTCGGTCACACCGGCATAGGCTAGTTCATAGGAGGCACCATCGAGGACGCAAATGCGTGGGACCAGCATGATGTTTTGTAGCCAGGTGCGGTATTCCATGAGTTTCTCGAAGCCGCGATGCAAGTAGCCTGGATTGGGTGTCGCTTCTACGACGATTTCGCCATCCAGTGTAAGGTCCATATTGAAATTCCCGGAGGCTGGATGTTGGGACCCAAAAACGATGTCGAATTCAGCTTTACTGGCATCTGCTCCTCCAAGGGGATAGGGGTTCACTGCCATCTGCCCCGCATCGGTGTTTATCGTTTCGTCCTTTCCTGTGTATCCACCTTGAATCGCTTGAATAGCATGAACGACAGCAACACCAATTGGCTCGGGGCGTGGTGGGCAGCCAGCAATCCAGATGTCAACGGGGATGTATTTGCTGATGTCTTTAATTGTGTTGTAGCTGTCCCAGTACGTTCCTCCGGTCATGGGGCAATTGCCGAGGGCGATAACCCATTTGGGTTGAGGTATCAGGGAGTAGATGCGGATAATGCGTTTTAGGGTCTTGGGTGTGACATATCCACCAACAATCAGTGCATCTGCATGGCGTGGAGAACCCACAGCTAAGAGTCCAAACCGTTCCATGTCAAAGGAGCTCGCTACCCATGGAACTGCTTCAATAAAACAGCATCCAGTCATGTAATTTACGATCCAAATGCTCCGCGAACGAGCCCATGCGACAGTGTTTTGGATTTTCGGGGGTTCAGGGTGTTCGAGTACGGGGGTGACAGCGAGCATTTCGGGGGTATAGTTGAGGGTCTCTGGTTTCATGGTCAGGAGGATGGGAAAATTCGTAAAAGTAAGGGCACCGGTGGGGCAATTGTCAACGCATAAACCACAGAAACAGCATTTCCGAAAATCGATTTGTGGGTTAAGTCCGGTTTTGTTTTCTGCTGTCTTTTCGCGTTCGACCATCTCAATGGCATTGTTGGGACAAACAGTTGAGCAGATTTTACAGCCTTTACATAATTCAGGTTTGTAGAGTTGACGGCCTCGGTATAAATCGGTTAATGGCATATCCGGGGGAAACGAGAAGGTCATGGGTTTAGAGACTGCCAATCCTAGAACGCTTTTTACGGCTTTCAGAAGTCGCGACATTGTCTATTTCCCTCTCGCTTGATAATATTCTTTGTTGACGTAATCCCGCCAATTGAAATCCTTTCGCAGGGGCGGTTTTCCCTTCCACTCTTCGAGAAAGAGTGGTTTCAACATCGGATTTCCAACATAGTTGATTCCGAAAAGCTCCCACATCTCACGTTCATGCATCGCTGCTGATTGCCAGACAGCAGAAAGGCTTTGGAGTCTCGGCTTGTTTCGAGGAATCCGTGTCGCCACTTTCACGTAGAGATTGGATTCAAGATGATGAACGATGTAATACGCCTCGAACTCGTTTTGCTCTATCCAATCGATTATGGCTACTGTGAGACAGCGCAAAAAACCCCGGTCGCTGAGATCAGAGGCAACCACCACATAGGTCGCTGGATTTGTGACAAGTGATAGGAAGTTGTCATCGATTACGATGTTGGTTATGGCGTGCTGAGACTTCAAGGCGCGTGATAAGGATGCCGGCTCTATCGACTCGTATTTCATGATGCCAGTCTCCTTCAGCGTAAAACGCCTACGCCTTAGGATATCCTAATTCTATATTTAGGATAACTAAATAACTACCGGATGTCACCAATTTTTTGAATCCTTCCTCAAAACTGTGAAGCTGAACGCTAACTACACCAATCGAATTTGTAATCCGAGCAAATGCCATCTCTTATAACTCAACTAACACCTTTCGAAGCTCCACCTATCACATATACCCTAGAAACCACTGATGTAACCGCAACTTCCTAAATTCACTACTGACTCGCATTGTCATGGCGTAACCTATCCGCACACACATAGTACCAAATCGCCTCAATTAAAAAGAACACCGCCAAATACCCGAACACCACATTCCACCATTGCGTCACAAAGAACGACCACACCAGACTCATGACCATACCGGTCACCAACAAAACCGACCCATGCACTTCCAACCTCAGAACCTTATCCATACCGCTATCACCTCCAACTGAATTCTCACCTGAATAGACATACACGCATCACCACGTTAGAACATTACCATTCCAAGAAATTGACGCAAGGGCAACATACCCCTAAAAGGACTTCAATCTCGTGAAAGCGCGCGTATCTCCCCTAATAGTTGCTTAACTTCCTCAGGATCTCGCTTAACAAGCCGATTTTTCCGTAGATTTTTTTCCAATATCTTATCAATCAGTTCACTTTGCCCTATCCACTTTCTGATAAACTGAAAACCAGATGGCGGATTCGCCGCAACAAAGACACTGATGGTGAACTCTAATCCCTTTTTCAAGACATCAAAAGTCTCGCCATCATCGATTTTCCCCCTCCCTTTTTTATTTGGAGGGTAATTTCAGAACAAAATAAAAAACACAAAAAAAGCAATGATCTCTTCGGTTCAAATCAGTCTTTGACTCAAAGGAAACCATAATTAAGTTGCTGAACTAGACATCAATTATTGATTAACAGCTAAAAAGTTAAAAAAAATATCTTTAGCTGGAATGGGAATGGTTATAATTACGGTTTTAGAAAAAATAGGTGAACTTAATGAAATTCTACAATCCGAAAAAAACCAGATTCAACAAAATGAAAATAGTATTCATAAGTTCGATTATTTTTTCAATACTAATAATTCATTCGGCACCGCAACCAAATGTTAGTGGCTCCAGCAACCTGTCATGGCTGAGAGAGGGTGCTTACGCTCAGTATTTCACAGAACATGGACTAGCTGTGTACACATATGATCCCTCATTGAATTTAGAAAATTGCTCCCTAGCAACACGAGATTTGGCTCTCACCAGTAATTTACACATTGATCCAGAGGAAGGTGAGAATTTTTTGTATCGTTGGGAAGTCATCTCAATAATCGACACCAATGTTACATTAAGAATTGATGTTGATATAACCGGTTGGCAAGAAAGCTCTTATGAAATCGTCATTGATTCCAACAATCGACAGACATATGATATGGGCACCTTCATTGGCTATTCCTGTTTATGGCTTCCTCAACCATATGAAGACCTCTTCGAATCTACACTCGCCTCTTGCCCTCCTTGGTCTGCGAGCACCGACATCACCTTACGACATGATTTTGCTCCCACACCCCAAGGATATCAGAATGTTATTGATGTTAGCGCAACTGAGGACGATTTTCAACCACCTTACAATGGATCTCGATCAGAATACAGGTTACATCTATATTACGATGAAGATACTGGAGTTTTGATTGCGTCTTTCATCAGGTTGATTCTCCCCTTTCCAGTAGATTATCGCTTTCTTGTTGTACGAGGGATGATCCAGATGGAGACAACTAATATTGATTTGGGACCAGACATTCTGCTTCCTGAATTTGGTTCACTCTTTGTCCCTGCAATTTTTCTTGCAGTAATGATAATTGCCATAGTCATATTGTCAATAGTGATTTTTTATCAACGGAGAAAAGAGAAGAAACGAAGGATTCGAAAACGCAAGCGGAAAAGAAAATAATCTAGATGTAGAATTCATTAGTAGGAGTCCTTAGCATGGAACCTATAATCAAGACCGATGGATTAGTCAAGGAGTATAGGCATGTTACAGCGCTGGATGACGTGTCTTTAACATGCCCTTCCGGTATTATCGGCCTACTCGGACCTAATGGTGCAGGGAAGAGCACTTTAATCAAAATCTTGATGGGTCTGGTTCTCCCAACATCAGGTCAGGCATCAATCTTTGGTCTTGATTGTCGACGAAATACAAAGGATTTACATAAACGGATTGGAATTCTACATGAGAAACCGAATTTTCCATCGACATTTACTGCAAATCAATTTTTACAATTTGTGTGTGAGTTGTACGAAGTAACAAATAGTAGGGAAAGAATTCATACGGTCTTAGACATGGTTGATTTATTAGTAAATAGGGACGAGAAGATTGGAAACTTTTCTGCCGGCATGGTTCAACGGCTTGGCCTCGCCCAATCGCTCATCGGAACTCCCGATCTTGTTATTCTCGATGAGCCCACGGCAAATCTTGATCCTCTTGGACGTGTAAAGGTTTTAAGACAGATTCGTCAACTCCATGAAGAATTTAGAACTTCTTTTTTGATTTCATCTCATATTTTGCATGATATTGAACGCGTTTGTGATTACATCATATTGATTGATTTAGGGACTATTCTCTTACAGGAGTGGCTACAAAAGCTCATTTCTTCGTCCTCAAGCAATACAGTGAAGGTCCAATTCCGTGAAAGCGGTGCTTTCAGGCAGTTACCTGAACCAATCCAGTCTGTTTTGATTGAACAGTTGGATTCTCGAACTGCGTTATTTTTCGTTGAAGATATGGATGTGTTTGAACAAAGATTGTTTGACTGGACAGTTCAAAACAAGATAATAATACAACAACTCTTGGTTGAATCTAATCTTGAACAAATCTATACTACTTTCTTCCAAGAAAGGAGAACTGACAAAACTTGAAATCATCTTCTTTAACGATTCTCAAGTGGGAATTTGAAAACAATTATCGATTTCCGATTTTTGAAAGTATTATACTAATTATCACAATTCTAATTGTTGGTTCTGGAAAGATTCTACTAACTTTTCACGATATTCAATCTTCAGTAATTCATGTTGGCTTGTTTGTTTCTTCATTCTTAGATACATTCATGCTCTTGGGAATCCTTGTGTTAGGGGTGTTTCTGAGTAATTCTTTCGCAGGAGCTTTTGAGCGGGGAGAGTTGAAAGTTTTGCTTTCGTTTCCCGTATCTCGAATTGAGATCATTCTATTCAAATGTGGGTTGAACTTCCTGGTGTTTTTCTTGGTCTATGCAATCTTAACCTGCTGTGCGATAATCTTTCTATCACCTTTTGTTCTCCTCACTCCCGTTTTCCCGATTCTTTTATTAGGCCTGGGACTGTATTTTCTGTTCTTTACGAGTATCTTTTTAATTGTATCAATTGGAGTGAAGAATCTCAAGACTGCGTTTATCATTAATGTTTTCTTTTGTTTACTTTTCTTCGGAATTGCTCCCCTCTTTTTGAGAGCAAGTGGGTTTCTAAGATCCTTTATGGTGTCATTCGTTGAGTGGGCGTGGCCTAGTTTCACTTTTTCAAGTAGTGTACAAGTTCCTTTTATGCCAGTCCTTTTAGGTATTATTTCTGTTACATTTGTTTTCCTTGCCTTTAGTGTGATTTATTTTAGTTTCTTCATGGATGTGTCATAGATGGATCGAAAACTCCGTATTGGGTTTGTTTTCATTGTTTTTGCTTGCGGAATCATAAGCGGTACAATGGTTGAGAGTATCATGCCTTTGAATGTAATTAGTGAGCCAAGTATTGTTATTTTCGGATTATCAAATGAAACAGTACTTAATTCCACGCAGCTATATGCCCGTAACTTTCGTCTTATCGTTCAAATCTCTGAAGGTGGTCCTGTTCGAATGGAGTTAATTCAGAGTGATGGTATTCAAACAGTTAGTAGGGAAACGTCGGATACATTATTGATTTACGGAGCTTTTTTCAGAAGAGGCATCTTCGATTTGCACTTATTCAACCTCAATGATTCACTGTTGGTTTTGCGTATTACTATGGACCTGTTTGGCGAGGACCGTGAACAGTTGTGGATTGGCGTCGGATTTTTTATTTTGGGGTTTGCAATTAGTGTAGTTTATCTTGTAATCAACTGGTCGGATGTTGTTAGACGCCCACAGAACTCGTTTCTTACTTGAAAGGCAGTGAAACAGTAACCAAATTTTCAGAGTAAATACAAATATCCAAGCTGCCATGGTCTGACAGAAACTTGTTTTATTACTTATTCAGTGTTTTGTGAAATCGGGCCTATTTTCTTTTGACGCAGTGTTCACAACTCAGGTGCTACAGAATTCCATTCTGTTCGTAAGGATAAATTCAATAATAAAAGAAACACTTACTGCAATTAGGGTCAACGAGAGTATAAGTTGGTTGAAATCCTTTCGCCAAAGAAGACCTTGAAGATGAAGCCACCCAAACAGCAGTTTGAAAGGGCACCATCCTTTTTCTAATCTAGTTAATCCCTACTCCCCCAATATTGATCTTAGCACTCATCTACAGAAAAGTGTCATAATAGATTCATCCAGATTATTGGCATCCTTAATCCATTCCGAAAAAATGCTTTCCAACTCATGAAAATCCTGTTCTCCAATACGCTGAAAGCCACTGCTTCTCGCATCCGCCATCGCCCATCATTCGCCAGCTCTTTCAAGCGTCGAATAAGCTTCAGGTCTTTGGTTTTCGTGTAGATTTTTCCTAAACATACCGTCGCACAGAAAGCCAAGAATGATCGCGGGTCATTCACACCCGCCTCCTCCTCGCTGATATCCACCCAGCGCAATAGTACCTCTAAATCCCCATAGATTTCTGCCAACGCAAACGCCAATTCTAAATTCCCTCGTGGCCCTGGCAGATTCGAATGCGTAACTACAAATTCCTCTAAGCGGTCAGCATCATGAATAATGAGTGCTAATCTAGTGACCAACTCGTCCCTTTTTCCCATGCGCTAAGCTTACACCACTGATTATAAAGAATCTCTGGTGTCGTTCTCAATCAGAACAACTATTGATAATAGAGGCGTGGTCGGCTACCTAAA
>JABXGX010000280.1 GCA_016550405.1 archaeon
AATTCGAAGAAGCCATGGAGGTTATTGTGAACCTCAAAGGCATCGACCTCAAGAAGGGTGGCAAACAACTCAATGTCGATGTTACTCTCCCTCACAGTACCGGGGAAGGTGTCAAAGTCGCTATCATCGGATCAGGCAATTTTGCATTTAAAGCCCGTGACTCTGGAGCAGCTCGAATAATTGAGCCCGATGAAATTGAGCAACTAGATGCTGATAAGGATGCAGCCAAAGCTTTAGCAGAAGAAATGGATTTCTTCATTGCCCAAGCGGACTTAATGCCTCTTGTCGGTCGTGTTCTCGGACCTTATCTTGGTCCCCGTGGCAAAATGCCACGTCCCGTTCCCTCTGACACCGATGTTGGAAAATTGCTTTCCGAATTCTCATCTTCTGTAAAGCTTCGAATGCGCAAGAACTTGGTCGTTCAAGCCAAGGTTGGAAAACGCACTATGAAGCCTAAATTGATTGCAGAGAATATCGAAGCAGTCGTGAAATCCCTCGAATCGAACCTTGAACGAGGGTTCCAAAACATCGACAAAATCTTTACAAAGACCACCATGGGTCCTCCCATTAAAATCGAAATAGCATGAGACGGCGAACCATGATGAACTCAGGACAACAAACACCGGTCACAGACGAGAGACCTCTCACTAGCAAAGGACGTCCAGTTCCGCAAGCAAAACTTGAAGAAGTTGCCCATCTGGTTTCCCTTCTCGAAAAATATGATTACATCAGCCTTGTTCGCACCGAACAAATCGGCTCAAAGCAATTTCAAGCCATCAAAAAGGTGTTACGGGATACCGCGAAGATTCACATGTCTCGAAACAACCTCATGATTAGGGCCATCGAACAAGCTGCTGCGAAGAAAAAGAACCTAGAACAACTCATTCCCTTCATCGAAGGCTCCAGCGCCTTTGCCTTCTCCGACATCAGTCCCTTTGAACTCAGTGACCTATTACAGCAAAACAAAGCCAAAGCTCCTGCCAAAGTAGGCACGGTGGCCCCTGAAGATATCATCATTGAAGCTGGGAACACAGGCTTCCCACCAGGACCCCTCATCTCAGAACTTAGTCAAGTGGGACTGAAAACCCGGATTCAGAGCGGATCCATTTGGATTACCCAGGACCATGTCGTCGTCAAAGCAGGGGAAACCGTCACCCGCGAACAAGCCTTAGTCCTGTCTCGCCTTGGAATGGAACCTTATGAAATTTTCCTCCAACTTGAAGTAGCTTATGATAATGGAGTCATTCTCTCCCAGGATGTCTTCGCCATCTCACGCAGTGATGTCGTCGATCAACTCACAACGGCAGCCCAAGAAGGGCTAGCGCTTGCTCTGACGATGAGTTATGTCAGTGCAGAAACTGTGCCACTTTTATTACAACAAGCCATGCAAGAGGCGCGAAGTCTCTCCCTCTTTGCTGCCATACCTACCGATGAGACGACCAACCAAATCCTTGCCCAAGCCGAACAGAGTGCCACGGCTTTGGCACAAGCCGTCCGGAAAAAGAATCCCGACGCCCAACCCAACTAACTACGGCGTAACGAAAAGACAAAAGATTAAAATACGCCTCAACTGAAGCGTTTCCTCTCACAGGTAACGCCCCTGTCTTCCCCAAGAAATACGGAGGACGAACACAAAATGGAATACATATACAGTGCAATGCTCCTTCACAAAGCGGGCAAAAAAGTCTCCGCAGCCGGTCTAACTAAGGTTCTTGAAGCCGCAGGCATCAACCCCGATGAAGGCCGCATCAAAGCCCTTGTTGCAACGCTCAAAGACATCAACATTGATGAAGCCATCAAAGCTATCCCAGTCGCTGCTGCACCCGCAGCTGCAGCTGCTAAAGAAGCTCCTGCTGAGGCAAAGCCCAAAGAAGAGAAGCCCAAAAAGGAAGAGGAAGAAAAGCCTGAAGAGGTAGCAGGTTTAGGAGCGCTCTTTGGCTAAGCAATACCAGGGGCACATGCTCAACCTTTCTTAGCTTATCATTCTTATTCAAGCTAGGTCAAATAAGGTGCTAAATGAGTATCTTATTGCCCTCGTCGCAAATACCATCCTAAATCAAGCAGGTTCTTGAGGAGAGTTCCTTTCGGGGTTTTTTTAACACTGCCATACCCTAGTCCGTCTCCTGCTGTGTTTACCACAATAACTGTGTTCGTCTCTTCTTGTTGGTGTGGTTCTGAAGCAAACTCTTGCGCTTCTACAGAATGGCCATAAAGAAACTGTTGTTCACCTGAAGGAGTTAAAATGGCTTTTACGGCTGGTTTTACCTCGTCTGCTAATCGCTGGAGGATGTGAAGGCTGGGCTGAAACTCATGCCCTTTCAGTTCACCCAGAAACAGTCCAATAAAATATGGATGCTGGGGTTTCACATTGTGAAAAAACTCCCACAAGAGGTCAGTGATTAGAAACACTTCGTGTCGGCGTCCTTTTCCGATAATAAGATGTTTCCCACTGAATAATTGCTGAACGCCATCCTCAGGGATATAGGTTGCTAATCCCTTCTGAATGAGCTGGGTTTCTGTTGAATTAGCAGGAGTATAGGTTAGGCGGCGTGTTTTACCATTTTGCAAATAAAGAAACCCTCCATCCCATGTTTATGGGGATAAAACCTTCGCGCTAATTGTAAGCTCTTGTCCACTTCACGATTAAAAAACGACGTTAACCCTGGCTCACCGATTGGCAATCCAGTTTCCATAATCTGTAACGGGCAGCGCTGTAACGCATAGTCAATGATTTCCTCATTTTCCTCTGGAGCAAAAGAACATGTAGAATAAACCATGATTCCTCCGTCTTGGAGTAACTGTGATCCGGCAAGAATCAGTTTCTGCTGAACATTTACCATTGTCGCAACATCTTGAGGGGTACGACTCTGTTTCCGGGAGGGATCCAATGGTATTAGTCCCTCACCAGTACAGGGGGCATCTAATAAGATGGCTTCTGCTTGAATCCCCATCTTTGGCAATCGGGCGGCATCAATGCGCATCACGAAGGCATTATCAACGTGCATCCGTGAAAGATTAGATCGAAGGCTCCGAATACGGTTTCGACTAATATCTGTCGCCATTAACACGCCTTGATTATTCATTAATTGGGCAATGAGTGTGGTTTTGCTTCCTGGCGCTGCACACATATCCACAACCATACACTTATCTCGTGGCTCCATGGTTTCAACGGCCCACATGGACGCGGGGCTTTGGAGCATATAATGGCCTAACAGGTACTCGGTGGTGGCACCTATGGTTAAAGGGGATTCGAGGACCTGGAAGGCATATGGCAAACCGGGGCTGGGTTCTAGCTTGAACCCTTTCGCTTTTAACCGCTGGGTCTCTTTCTGAATTGTGGTAGCCAGTGTGTTCACTCGAATAGTTTTTGGAAAGATTCGGTCATTGCCTTGAAGAAATCGTTCGGTTTCCTCTCCAAAGAGCGCCAAGTACCGCTGAACCATGAACGTCTTGTATCCATACTCCTTTGCTAAACGTTCAGCTTCGCGGGGCGCCACTGTGACCACACTAATTCTCTAGCAATGCGGGAAGCCTTAAGAAGAATCCGGCTCCACACTCTATATACAAAAAATTACCCGGTGACCCCTCATGTGTCTCGCAATTCCAGCCCAAGTTGTCAGCGTCAAAGACAATACGGCTATCGTTGATTTTGGTGGCGTTAAACGCTCCGTCTCCGTCGCTCTTCTGGAAGAACTTAAACCTGGAGACTACGTCATCGTTCACACGGGATATGCTATTCAAAAGATGGATCAAAAGGAAGCCGAAGAAAGCCTTGAACTATGGCGAGAAGTGCTAGCAGGGGATCAACCACCTGAAGCATAGAATGCGTAATCGTCTTGGCTTTTAGTACTTAAAGAAAATAAGGGGTGTCCCCCACGAAGGGAGACAACCGATGTTGATGGGATGTCGTTTACTCTTCTTTAGTTTCCTCTTCTTCCTCGATTTCTTCAAGGGGAATCGGGGGTGGAGTTGTAAGCATTGTCCAACCAATCCAAGCCACAATGAAGAGTACGAGCACAATCGCCAGCCACACCGGAATTGCTACAGCCCAATAAGGCTCCCACAGGACTGGGACATAAGCCAGCTGTGGAATCCAAGCAAAGAATGGCCACCACGGGTGACCAGAAAGATCAACTGGAGGAAATCCACTCGAATAAACACTGTAAAACATGAAGGGATAGATGAGAGCCCAATAGGTGTAATAGAGTAGAACTAGAATCGCGAAGAGGAGAATGAGGAAACCGTAGACTTTATCTCGTGCCATAATTGGTTACCCCTTATGGTAGGGAATCTGCGACTGCCTTGATAAGGCTTTGTTCTTAAGTCTTGCCCACAGGCAGCCCCAACCATAGAAAAGAGGGCTCAACCTCCACATAAATACTTATGCCTCAAAAGAAAACATGCTCAGGATTTGCACTCCATGATTGCCGTGATACTTGCAGGTGGAATAGGAACTCGTCTTCGCCCTCTCACGTGTTCTCGTCCCAAACAGCTTCTTCCCCTTGCTGATTCAACGCTCATCGGCTATATCCTTAATCAGCTACAACAGGTGGCAATAACGGAAGTAATTCTTGCTACCGGTTCCGACAATGTCGCGCTCCAAGACAATCTCGGCGATGGCGCCCAACATGGTCTCACCGTGCACTATTCGATTGAACCACATCCCTTAGGAACTGCAGGTGCCATTAAACTCGCTGAATCCTATCTTCCCGATGATGCTCCATTTCTAATAATAAATGGTGACATTGTCTCGGATCTCCCCTTTCACCATCTGCTACAATATCACCGCGACCATCAAGCCACAGCAACCCTAGCCCTCTACCGAGTTCAAGACCCCACTCGATTCGGCGTAGTCGATATTTCCGCAAATGGGCAAATCCACCAATTCATCGAAAAGCCCGATCCCGCCCAAGCTCCCACCAACCTGATTAATGCAGGATGTTACGTCCTCGAACCCACCGTGCTAGATAACATCCCCACTAATCAAAAGATCTCCCTCGAATACGAGGTATTTCCCCAGCTTTGTCAAACTGCACCCGTTTTTGGCTGGGAACATCACGGCCTGTGGATTGACACCGGTACTCCTGCCTCTTTTCTCGAAGCTCACCGTGCACTCCGCACAATTCTCCATAAAACTCCATACGTCGGCTCCAATACGAAAATCGCAGCAACAGTAATAGTTGAACCAAATGTCACCATTGGTAGTCGAGTACGAATCGGAGCGCAGTCCCACATCTCACATTCAGTAATTTTTGACGATGTCACCATCGAACAGGGTGTTGTCATTGACCATTCAATC
>JABXGX010000281.1 GCA_016550405.1 archaeon
ACCTATCAAAGTCAAAATGCACGGACAACGTGGATGTTGAAAGGTGTTATTGCAGTTAAAGGTCGACCTGATATAACCGGTCATGATATGGAGATCAAAGTTACCTACTAGTCAGTTTCACTTTTTTCATGGAATCGACGTAGGAGTGTAATAACCTCCTCTTCAGGTACATCATACCAGTTCTGATAAGCATCCGCGACAGCAAACACATAAG
Source organism: archaeon (assembly GCA_016550405.1). The sequence goes on from JABXGX010000281.1 coordinate 215, forward strand.
CTGATCCAACATGCGGACAAATTAGTGTATCAACTTGGTCACGGACTCGTGACACAGCACCAGCTGAACCAGTAGGAACGGCAACAATAAGTTTCTTAGGATCTCGAGCACGAACCGATTGAATTGCTGCCAGCATCGTAAAGCCTGAAGCCAAACCATCATCTACTAAAATTACAATCCTATCATCAGGGTTTTGTTGACCAACCAATCCCTTGTAAGCGGTTTGTCGAGTTTCGATTTGGGTTTTGGTTCGTTGAATCACAGATTGAATTTGAGACTGGCTTAACCCTAAATGAGCCACAAGTGGTTCATTCAGTATCACAGTTCCCAGAGAGCTTATTGCCCCGAATCCTGCTTCTGGATTATATGGAATCTGTAGTTTTCTCACGATTAACAAGTCTAGGTTGGCACTTAAGGTCTCCGCGATGGGTACAGCTACAGCAAGTCCTCCGTTGGGAATCGCTAATACAAGTGCTGTTTCTTGGAGGTTTAAAGCAGCTATTTTTTGAGCTAGTATTTTTCCCGCTGCAACGCGATCTGAATAAGGTTTGGTCATTATAGCCACCTAAGACGTTGATTCAAGATTCAGTGATTATAAATCTAATAATGACAGGAAAAGCTTTTGTGAATTTACCTCGAGTAGCAAAGGGAGTTGAATCATGCTTGAAGAACCCTTACCTGCAGATTCATTCAGGCTAAGGATAAGATTTCAACTCCAGAAATTATCCACATTCATTCGTTTACTAGTCAAAGATCGACGATTTCTTCCTCTCGTTGTTAGCCTCTTTATAGGATTTGTAGTGAAAGCTTTAATTTTTCTTTGGAGTTTGTTGGTGGTGGAAACTTCACTTCTTGTTTCTGGTCTGCCAACACATGGAGTACTCATTGGAGTTGGTAATCCTCTGATACTGGAACACTATGATGATTGGGTTTGGTATTATTATCCCTTTGCCACCCGGTTCATTGAAGGTTATCTTCCCTATACACCTGAGCTCTACGAAATCGTACCGGGTCATCAAAGTTACCTGTATCCACCATTTTTTCTGTACAGTCTCGTCACATTCTTACTCTTTCCTGGAAGTTACAGTTTAGTACTTGGTATAGTCTTCTTTGACTTAATTTCAGGCATCTGCCTTTTTCTGATAACATACCGAATAAGCCACTCCATCTTCCGAGCCAGTCTCGCAGCAGTTCTTTACTTTCTCAATCCGATTGCCCTCTGGTGGACAGATTTCCTTTGGTTTGCTGAAGCCGTATTTACTACCTTTTTGATCATCAGCATTCTCTTTCTCGTTGAAGAACAACACCCACTCGCAAGCGTATTTATGGCTCTAGCAACAATGACCAAACAGGTCGCTGTCATTTTCGTTCCTGTCATCTTCATCTTTGCCTATCGGAAAAACTTTCGAACTCTGAAACAATCTCTCATTGTGTTTTGTAGCATTATACTAGTGATTTCACTACCATACCTCATCCTAATGCCCTTTGACTACATCTCAACTATTATTGGACCTGCTGGCCCCCCTCTTTATTCGGGCATAATGCCGCCCCCAAATATGCCAGTGCCCTTATTTGCATCCTTTTGGTTTTTGCCAGTTACCATCCGTGACTTTATTGCTTTCATAGTTTACAGTTATATGCCCCTCATCATCACTCTGGTCTTATTGTATTCCCTTCTCCTCTTTTCCAATGCTTCGAGTTCTCGGCAGTTTCATTACGAATTTATTGGATATGCATTACTCATCTCTTTAGCATTCTATAGTTTCTTTCCCCGAGGAATCTTCAAGTGGTACACAGTAGCCATTGTTCCCTTTCTGGTTCTAGCAACTGTCATAATGCCACGAGTCAAGTCACCACAACCAAATGCCCTGACTAGAATTGAACATATAAGGTACCAATTTGACTATCGACTTCTCATCGCTATTTTCGCATATTATCTGGTTAACTTTGCATTCACTTGGACACATAGATGGGCAGGTCCAGGTTTTCTCTTTCTAAGCTTTGTTTTATTTACACTTTATTGGTTCATATCTGGTCGGAAGATAATCTTCACTAATCAAAACGATACCATTATTCTCAATCAATCTCTAGAAAAATGAATGATAAGAATTTAAAAAAGATAAGGAACCTGAGAACCGGATGGTTCCCAGGATAGGGTAGTGTTTTACCGACGTCGCCATCGACGTAAAGCGAGCCATGTTAATCCGAAAGTCACTGGAATGATAATTATTGCTCCGAGCCAATGGGCCAGTGTGAATCCTTGGTTGAATCCGGCTGCTTCTGATTCCCAAACTTGAATGAAGAGAGTCAGAGGTTCATTGGAACCCATTACAAGTAAGGTAACGGTTCCGGTCTCCTTTGCTACGTATCCACCTTGATAGTCTACAAATGCGGAGCTACTGGAAGTCGCTGATGATGAGAATGGAATCCCAGCAAGAGCCATAATGATGAGTTTTTGTTGAGTGATATTGAATGGTGAGTTACCAATCTCATTAAACACCGTTCCAAGAGCTAGCACTCCCTGGGGATCGGATAGTTGGAGATGAATCAAATAGGAGTAGCCTTCAATCACGGGGAAACTATAGGTTTCGATACGGTTGGGTTGAATTGTGACCAGGGTGTTGGGCGTATAGGAAGTCGGTGCGAATTCCTCCAACTCCACGGTAAGTTCTTCGGTATCATAGGTAGAGGGTAGACCAGGAGCCCCTAATACTGTGACGTAAATCTCTTCGGTTACTGCAGAAACGAACTCTAGACCTGCTGTTCCATTTGTAGTGGACAAGAACCCTTCACCCCACGGCTGAACCCCCAACCAAGACATCCAATTTTCTACATTGGTCGGTTGAATTAATTCAACCGCAGAATATCCTGTGCCGTCATAATCGGAAGCCGTGGCTTTTACCAGGTATTTATAACCACTTTGGGCCGCAACCCGGTAAATATAACGATGAGGACCGATGGTTGTATTGATGGGTACTGTCGTGCCATATATGGGAGAACGAGTAGGTTGAGAAACGGGGGATGCAGTTGTGACGTTCAACAAGGGTATTTGAGTCCGTGACATCGAAACGGTGTATTCAAAGGTGGCAGTGTATCCACCCATTGGCCATGCCCATAAGCGTAGAGGAAGTAAGCCTCCTGGATGCTCAGTTGAGCCACTCCATGAGTCACCAGTAACGGGGTTACCATCGACGGTAGTTAATCGTCTGGACAACCAGCTTGTTCGAGAATAAGAACTACCGATAACAGAAGAAAATCTGCCATAACCGTCTGGATAATAGGATACGTGTACCTCATGCAATGACCACTCAATTGTAGTTGTAGACGTTGAGTATTCAAGACCAAAGCCGAGATCCGAATCAATATGCCACTCATCTCCTGCTATTCGCTCAAGGGTGATCGTATAAAGATACTGTGGATCAAACTCGAGAAAAGCAAACTTCGACATGTCAGTGTCAGTGACCATAAAAGAGCCAGGAGAACTGACATTGATTGTCGGAGCGTTGAATCTGCTAATGGTTATGGTTATGTCGATGTAGGAGCCTCCCCATAAGGTGAAGTTCCCTGTTCGTGTATACCAGAGGTATGTTTGTGGAGCTAAAGGTAATATTGTCTCATACATTCCCATACTGACGCCCGTTCCACTTGGAATCCAATCCTCCAAATAGAACCAGTCCCAGATTTGATTCATGCCATGTACAATATCAACCAGAGACGATGGATCTGCCAAATAGTACCAGTCACTCACGAGAGTATCATAGTCGTATTCCCATTCGATTGTGATATTGTAGAAGTCCTCTTCAGAAATATCTAGCGAATAAAGGTGCCATTGATTGGCAGTGTTCCAGTTAAGGTCTTGGGAACCCAGCGAGAGCGTTTCTATTGTAGCCATACTTTGATGTAAGTCTAATACAACGTCAAAGGTGAATTCAGTGCCAGGATAAGATACACCCATGAAAACGTAGCTGTAACCTCGAACAGTGATGATACCAGGATTCAAGATAAGGAAAAACCCTTCATATGTGTCTGACATTCCTGTAGATAGACTAAAGGAAAACCAATCGAGAGTGGCTTCGCCACTGGTGTTTGTATCTAACGGTGGTGCGTAAATGTCACTTGCCCCAGAGACTTCAAAGTATAACGTTTGCATATATTGGTTATTAACCGCATGAGCATCTACTCGGATTGTATAAATTCCAGGAGTAGAAACTTCATAGGTGGTTCCCCACATTGAATCAACAGAGTCAACAGAACCAGCTACAAGAGTCCCGGGTGGATTCTCAGATGCTGATTTAACAGCTGAAGCAGCTTCAAAGGTCAAACTCAGATCCTTAGTATGAGCAGAGGTGTTGAAAGGTAGACAAGCGAATCCGAGTGTGACTAAAAGAAAGCACAGAATCGCAATTCCTACCCGACTAAATAAAACAGCCCTTTTAGAGTGCGTTTTAATATGTTTTTTCATGTAATTCAACCTCCTCTTCTCAGAACCGGCGCCTTCGTAACCAGCTTATCAGTGCAGCCAATCCGATTCCCAAGGGGACTCCCCAAGCAGTGGCAATAAGCAGTCCTTGTAAAATCCCTGGCAGTTGTCCCAAAATGAAAGGACGCAGTTCAATGATTTCAACCGTTACCGTTCCCCCTAAACCCGCAGCCATGCTTGGTGTTATCACCAAGGTCACATTACCTGTTTTTGTTGATAGATAGGTGGACGTGAAATTCGATCCATAGAGAAATGGTGAAACGGTAATCCACAGTTCTGGTTCTGTTATGGCGAACGGTGTGTTCCCTTCCTCATCAAAGATTGTGGCTAGTATCATTGCAGAGGGGGGGTTAAGGTTGATATTCAGTATATAGTAGAAGTTATCTTGCATTGGAAAACGCAGGGCTAAGGAGTGCTCAAGCGTGAAGCTTTCCGCCGTATTCAAAGTATATGCTGTTGGTGGAGTTTCCGTCACTGTGACTTCTATCTCTTCGATATCACTGATATACGTCGGTGGCATGTGAAGTGCAAAGACATATGCTAGAAGCGTGCCATTTGTCACTGATGTAAAATACAAGGTTCGGCTCGTATTATATTCAATGTAAAGCCCTGCCATCCCATAATAACCAGGTGACATAAGTCTGGGAAAGAACCAGTTTTCGAAATCGTCAGGGGGAAACGCCCATAGGACGTAAGTCCCACCGGTTGTGTAGACGGTTGGATCAGCAATGATCTCATAAATATGTCCCGATTGGAGAGGCACTTTAAAGAAGTGTCCAACAGGACCTGTTGTTGTATTAACATTGAACGTTTGAGTCATCCCTGTACTGATGGTAGGGATAGGGGCGTCTTGTATGGTTAGGGTAACATTGAATGTTGGTGTTGCACCCATCATTGGCATCGCTTGAAAAGCGACTGGAAACATTGGAATAAATGATTGACTAAACATGCCAATTGGATTGACACCGATAATAGTCCCATTCGAATCATCTATTTGTGTTTTAAAGACCGTCCAATAGTTAGGGTTGAATTTCCCTGTGATGGAATCTTTGGGGGTTGCGTTGACGGGAATATTGACAGCTTGAGTCCAGCGTGATTCCTGATAAAATGGTCCACTGACCTCAGAGTAAGCATAGGCTAGACCGGAAGGCCACATGTAGTATGGGTCGAATCCCATTACTTGCCACTCTGCACCTTGTGGATTTCCAAAGCTTACAGAGTGTTCATACCATTGTGGCATATCGAGCAAGACGTATTCAAAGAAATCAACGGTATCAAAGTTTAAGGTGACAGGTGATCCCACAGAACATACTTGCGTTGGGAGTTCACTGATATGGATGGTAAGTGTAACCGATCCTCCATTTAGATAAAGAAAGTCTTGACTCTGAACTGCAAAGAAATAATCTTCATCAGGTACAGCAATCATTCGTTGAATCGTTTGTTCTGCAACTCCAACCCCTCCACCTGGAATGTCCACCGAGAAGTAGAAGTATGAATAAGGTTGGGCGTATTCATAGTCTCGTATGTAGAAGGGACTTAACGGATCTGCCGTAGTTGAACTCATGTAATCATAGGGAACAGTGAGGGTTGCAGTAATGTTATACAGACCTGTAGTTGGGAGGCTTAATCGTAGCCATTTCCATTCATTCTCAGCCGTCCATGTAATATCATTATCAATGTCGAGAGTAAGAACTGTTCCACTGCTTGCAAGAACTTCTACAGAGGCTGTGAAGTTGTAGGAAATGTAGTCAAGGGTGTCTAAGTTTTGTGAGGCCACTGTAAGATATACTGAACCAGGCTTTGTGACTGTCACTGGAAGTGAACTATTATCAGAAAACCCAGTACTGAATGACCACACTTGCCAACCATAGTATACGCTATCATTGAAAGCTGTATCAAAGGGAGGTGAATAGTGAGTACCACCATAGCCCAAAATATAGAATAGCTGTTCACTTAGCCCATGTCCACAGCTAAATGCGAAAACTACTTCATAGATACCTGCCTCGGTGAAATCAATGGCGTGTGTTCGCTCTCTAAGTGAATAGTTGAGGCTCCCGAATACTGTGGTTCCCACGGGATGATGAGGAACTGGATCCTTGATCGCTTCAGCTTCAGTAGCAAATGCGGCAACAATGTTAGGTGTCAATGTATATCGAAAGCCAGTAAAAGATGCTAGTAGTGTAAATCCTAAGACTAAAACTAGGAGAGTTTTAGTTTTCATGTAATCCCTCATATTTTCGTTTAACACTAATAATCGAGATTTACTCGATTCCCCTTTAGTGTTCTATGTAGGTCGTCAACCGTACGACCTATCAGAAAAGAGTGCCCTTATTATATATAAACAGAACAGGTCAACGTGTATTTCAAGAAGGGTTGAATTATGGAAGTTCGGAAGGTCATGCGGCTTGGGACAACCTCTCTTGTCGTTTCGGTACCAAAAGAATGGGCGGATAAATATCAACTGGATCAGGAAAGCCGATTAGTCCTTATTC
>JABXGX010000044.1 GCA_016550405.1 archaeon
AAATGGCGTCGAAACTCGGTAGTTAATTCACCGACAACATCTTTAATCTGGTTACGTAAATCAAATCGACGGTCAGCAAAATATTCAGCAAGTAAGGCTTCTAGCTCAAGGATGCTTTTTGTTAGGGCTTCATGTTCTTCAAGTCCACCTTCAGCAAGGAGTTCCCAGTAGCCATCGGTGAAAGCGCTGAGGAAGGCGCTAAGTGTTCGGGGATCTTGAGTTTGGGCGACGTGCAAGGCTTCAAGGGCATTCGAAAAGGTGACATTAGCCCGTCGATCGAAGGGAAGATCCGCGATGGTTTCGCAGAGCATTCCATCCAGAAAAGTTCGCCCCCGACAATCTTGTAAATGAGCAGCGTGGGGTTCCAAGTTGCAATGGCTAAGGACTGATCTATCGTAGAATGGACACTCACCTGGTGGGGAAGTATGCTTCTCCATGATGGTTTCGATACGCTTCCGAGTGTGGAAGAGTTTGAGAAGTTCCCGCGCTGCTTCTATTCGCTTAAGCTCACTTGGCATAGGTTTATATCCTACCCTCGATTGTAGCCTGCAAGCCAAGTTGAATTAAAGCGTCTCTTCAATTTAAACCCTTTGTTATCTTCTAACCTTTATTCAGGGAGTTCACGGTCTCGAATACTGAGTCTTTTCCGTGCCCAGGGTAATTCCTTTGTGTAGGCCAATAGGAAGAAGGCAGGAATTATCATGATGAAGTTGTGATGCCAAATCCCTGCAGGCGCGCCAATTAAAAATATGGCCATGCTGACAAAGCTGTAAAGAATACTCTTTCCGAACTCAGGTCGAAGCAACAATCTAACTAATAAAACGACTATCACAATTGCGGCTAAGGCTGTGAAGACCGTACTGATCCGAATCCCTTCAGGTGGAAGGAGACTGCGCGTCACAATTTGCAGGGGATCACCGATTTGAGCCCATAAGGTCGGATCGATTGTCGGAAGACCCATGCTAGCCCAGATGGAGTTAGCCACAATCCAGTAGACGTTGAAAATAATCGCGGGGATGGAGCCTGTCCAGCTCCACCATGAATGAATGCGTAGAGGCCAAGCTTCATAGGATCGACCGAACTGAACGAGTAATAAGTCATTCAATAATGCCAAATGCCGAGTGGGCTGGGAATACAGAATAGCTTCTAAGGATGCCCAGAGTTGAAAGAGTCCATAGATGACCACGGCAGGTAACACACCATAAATCCATTTTTGATAGCTGCGCAAATGATACGCAATGGCAAAGAGGAGAAGCAAACCGATGTACTGGTAGGTAATTGCACCAATCCCAAGCCAGAACACAGACCAGAAGGGATCCTTCCATTTCTCATAGCCCATCCACACGAAGAAGAGGACGACACTCATGTGCGTTACCAAGTTTAAGGTCACCATTATGGGATTTATCCAGACAAACAAAGCGGCTAAGCGATTCCCAGAGCGCATCATGCGGTCGAAAAGGAGAAAATCAAAGAACATATGGAGAAGCAAGAAACTGGGTTGAAAGTCCATGCACCCTGCGAAGTCAAATGAATAAGGATAGATCATGCAGGGGATGTGAATGAGGAGGCTTCCAGGTCCATAATTAATGAAATTCTGAGGGTACCCATCACAGGGGCCTGTGGCTAAAGCGGTTAACCAATAATCCCGACTATAAGGATTAAGTCCGCTGAACATGTAGGTGAGTCCTTGAGTCAGAAGCTCATTCATGTCATTGACATCGGGAAAGGTTGGGTTCACATATGCAATGTATAGAATGACAACCAAAGTTAAAATCCGAATAAATAGTCCCAGACTGATTTCTTTCCACCAAGATCGATAGAGTTGAAAAGTGTTGGAGAAGTAAGCACTAATTCGAGATCCAAATGAGGGCGGAACAGTTGAGGGAGAAGACAAGGCGAGTTCAGCTTCGTTGGCTGATACATTCATGAACATACCTCCTTATTTGAATCAGTTTCTATTGCACTATGAGCTTTAGGAGTCGTTTTCTTTGTTGAACTATACGTGTGCCGATTTCGCCAAAAGATAAAGGGCAATGTTAGACACAGAACCCAATAATGTGCTAGACCTTCAGCTGTACTAGCAATGAATAATGCCAGTAATACACCTGGAATGAAGATAGTAAGTGCAGTCTGTGGATTATTTGTAAAATACCAAAGTCCGATAATACCTAGAATCACTACAAGAAGCAACATCATAGGCGCGATTTGTGGAGCAATAGGTGGGGGCACACCGAAAAAGATTCCAATATTAAAGGCCCAAGAAGGGATTGACCCCATGAAAAGAAACGCGAGGGGAAAATAGCGGTTGTAGTAAGGACTAAGATTATTGTAATCTTGCCAGTTTACTGGAGGTCTTCCTATTTGATGAATTAGTAAATCTTGGACGAAAAGAATTGGATTCCAGAAAAAGAATACCAGAACGACGATAACAACGGGCAGCATTCCCAATAGGTTGAATCGGAGTTGGCCTTTGCGCCAATAAAAAACAAGAAGGAATGGAAGGAAAATCGCACCCATTTGATAAGTCGCAGCGAGCAGTGCTGCATACACGCCGCATCGAACCGGCTGATTCAAGTTCACCAAACTTAGAGTCAGGAGCATGAGAGGAAGCGACATGAATGTGATGATGTTAACAAAAACAAAGAAAGGATTAATCCAGATGATTTTCGAGATTGTGGTGTGGTGCTCTTGCCAAAGCCGATAATAAGTGACGAAGTCGAAAAACCAGTGTAAGATGAAGAAGGCAGGCATGAAATCCATTGTCCCAATACTCTGGGGACCAGGCCATAGGAGCGAGGGGAGATGGAAGAGAATAGCAAAGGGGGGATAATTGAAATAATCTTGATCGAAGGGACCTGCGAAGGTGTGAAGATGATAGGTCTGTCCGTAAGGATTCACGCCATAGACAAGATTTGTCATACCTTTGAACACTAACTCATTCATATCAGTCAAATCGCCTGCAATATCAAGAAATATTAGAAAACCAATAAGAGTTGCAATTCGGACAAGTATACCTGCCCAAAATCCAGTATCGTGGAAAAGATGTGAAAGATCATTCAGATTGAGTGCCTGACGAATTCGAGGCCAAGGAGTTTCTTCTGTCTGAGAATCTTGGTGTTCTATGGTCAAAGCTGACACGCACCAACAGGTCAAAAGGGAGATGTGTTAGGCTTGTGAGCCGTTTCCCCACATAAGCCTTATGCCAGCTAAAAGAACGAGAAAGTGTTAGAATAATTCCCTATACTACAGATAACGGCGGAACATCTTGCCCCATTCGGTTTTCATAATACGATCGATGTGCTTTTTCCCTCGAGTCTTTAGCCAAATATCTCGAAGGTAGTGACTGATTTTCACATTGACCTTGAAGAACGCAGAACGCATCATGAAGGGTTCGAGAAAACTACTACGGAAAAATCGATCAAAGCGGATGACCGGATCCAGTTTGGTCTCGTAATTATAGCAGACTCCATCAACTTCATCGCCAACAATCTCTTTAGTGCATAGGTCCCCATTTCCAAGCCCTTGTTCATGGGCCATACGAACATGTCCAATTTCCATGGGATCATACCCAATCATTTGGGCACAGAGTGCATCTAAGGCTACGAGATCTCCACTCGCCGCAATGTAGTTTTGGACATATGGTCGTCCTGTCCGTGGTCCTGCACCATCCATTGCGATTGTGCTGTCTGCAAATGCGAAGAGAGGACCGCAGAATTCCTGTTGAATGCGAAGTAGGTCAACTAAGATTTCATGGATTTTGAGGTGGTAATGGTGGCGAACCGTTCGAAGAAAACCAAATGCGTTCTTCATGGAGCAGGTGATAGTGCTGTGGCCGTGGCACTTGAAGGTAGGCAGATGGATGATTTGAGCATCAATGATAGGTTTGGGCATCAGCATATCTTCTTGTCCGAACACCATAGGATGGGAAGGATTCACTTCGACCCACTCCTCATCGATGAGAATCGTCCAAGGGATGTCATGCTTTTCGAGAAGAGGAACGTAACGGTTCTTGTACATCCCAGTTCGAGCGTCAGTTACAACGGTCATATTTTCCAAGGCAAGCACATCAGAGAAATTCCGCTTGGACAATTCCCGAAGCATGGCATCCAACTGGTAAGGTTGAGTCGAACATGATGGAAAGTATTCCTGCCAAGAGATGTTAAGCTTCATCACTGTGCGAACCTTAGGATCGAAGATTTGATCGAATTTCGCAAGGCGAAAAAGGCGTGCTACATCATCGAAGTAGGTTTCAGGAGTGGTTTTTACCACAGCGAGTGGAAACTTACTAGGGTCTGTCTTCTTCATGAGAGTCACCTGTAATGCCCAATCAAGCACACGGGGAGTTGTACCAGCTTTAACCTTTCGGTCTATCAACCTTGCTATGGCGGTGGTTGCTCCTCGGGTTCCTGCTCCTCATCCTGGAGAATTCGATACCCACGACCCATTGTTGCAATGGAAGGAACTCCCAAGATAGAAAGACTGATGATATATATGAGTCCATCAAGCAACGCAATTCCAGCGGCGTGAGTAATCCCAAACCCACCCAGATAGGGTAATAGTGCCCAAAATTGGAACATGAAAATCCCAATCCCAGCGGGAAGGAGGATTGCTAACAAGTGTCCTGCAGTGTAACTGATTGACGATACAAAGACTGACTCAAGAAGTGTTAAAACCTCAGAAAAGGCTAGGGCAAGAAAGGCAAGCTTCATAGTCTCAATGATCCAGAGAGGAACACTGATCATGAAAGCGATTCCAGAGTTCCAACTGCTGATATCAGTCCGCATATCTGCTGCGAAGTTCTCCACGAAGGTTGGCACTTCATCTTTGAGTCGTTTTGATGGTTTGAAGAGTCGTCCCGTAATTCCAGAAAACCGACTGACGAAGCGTTCATTTCGAATTAAAATAAAGAAGGCAACAAATGCAATTACTAGGACAATGCCGGTAAAGGCTTGGCCAGTCAATGCTCCAAATAGTAAAAAAGCAGACACAACAATAATCAACACAAGACTGGCAAAATCTAGTACTCGAGCGAGGAGTACCGATGATAGACCGGCTGAGAATCGTGTTCCTGTCTTTTCACGTAGCCAATAGGGTGTAGCAATATCTCCGGCACGAAGGGGAACAACATAGGTTAAGAAAATCCCACCGACAAGCATTGGGAAAAGTTGTAGGGGATTTCCTTTCGTGTTAAAAGGTCGTAGCAGAACCCACCAACGAATCGCGCGCAGAACATATGCTATGACAAAAAGGCCAAAGGCAGGAAGCATCCAGAACAAGTTCGCAGTCGCAAGAGTTCCAACGAGAGCGAAAATGCCGCCTTCACCATTTATGATTAAAGCGATGTGAAGCCAGAGGACAATTAGAACCAGGCTGATTCCGGCAATCAGATAGTACCAACGTTGGCGCATTGATGACAGCTCTTCAAGGGGAGGCTAGCTTCCAATCTCCTCTTATTCTACCCTAAATAGTTATCCCAGCAAAGGAAAAGCGAATCAAACATCTAGCAACCTTTTTTAGCACTTATTCGGATGACTTCCTCATATGCCACCTGAGTACGCTGTAATCCCTGCTGCTGGTAAAGGAAGACGTATCCACCCCTATTCGGAGAAGGTTCCTAAACCAATGATTCAGGTGTTTGAACAACCCATTCTCACCCATGTAATCAACAGGTGCAAAAATGCAAGTATACAGAAAATCATTATTATTGTTAACCCGAAATCGGATGCAGTGAAGAATTATTTCCAAGATGGTAGTGCATTTGATGTTTCCATCGAATATGTGGGTCAACCAAGACCCGAAGGTATTGGACATGCTGTGGGGCTAACCGAAGGTACCATTAAAACACCCTTTGCTGTATATCTTGGGGACGAGTTGTACATCAATTCTGACCATCGAGGGTTCATCCATTCTTTCGATGCCACAGGCTGTGCAGCCTCTATAGGACTCATCCGAGTTGATGACGAGGAGCTAATCCGTAAAAACTACTCCGTAGAAATTGATCCTGAAACCCAGATAATCCGACACCTCGTTGAAAAACCAGTCGAGTTAACAAATAATATTCTTGGGTGTGGCTCCTACATCTTTGATGAAACCGTCTTCGAAGCCATACGACGTACTCCACGTTCCAAAAAGAATGAAATCGAGATTACTGATACACTCAACACAATTCGAGAACTCGGAAATGATGTCTATGGATATTTCTTAGGGGGTCAATATCTCAATGTGACATATCCGGAAGATATTGTTAAAGCTGAAAAGCTGCTCAGCCAAGATAAGGATTCGATTTTATAGATTTAAAATCACCTTGATCATTTGGAGACCATTTCGAAACGCTTTGGCTTTTGATGTTGTGATTTTGGCTTTGCCTACCCGAGTCAAATAATAGACAGGGATTTCTTTGATTTTTCCTCCATGTTCAAGTGCTTTGACAATCATTTGTGGTGATAAAGCAGCTCCCTCAGCATTAAGTTTTGGAAGAATCGCTTCAAGCATTTCACGTCGAATCACTCGAAGTGTGCACCCAACATCGGTTAAGGGAAGGTAGCCATGGAGTATACCCAATAATTTTGCTACCGCTATATTGCCCACTACAAGAAAAAGCCCCATGTTCGCTCCTTCTTCGAGGTAGGGGGTGGCGGTTCTTGTTCCGACAACAAAGTGGTGGTTTCGCACTTCAGTAAGAAGTCTGGGTACATCAATACCACGAAATGTCTGATCAGCTTCGGTAATGATGATGAGATCATATCCGCGTTCCAAGGCTTCACGCAATCCGCGTCTTATTGCGGCTCCATATCCTTGGATAGGTTCTGGAATTACTGTTGCCCCAGCTGTTTTGGCGACCTGAGCGGTGTTATCAGTTGAGTTGTTATCAATGACGATTACATCGTCGACTTCAGGAGTCATGAAATCTTTGATGGTGTAAGCAATGGGCTCTTCTTCATTCCAGGCTGGGATGACGACGCAGACACGCTTACCGGCATACATAGGTGTTCACGAGGAATCAGCTTAGTGGAGCGTGTCGTTCCTTATTGAAGGTGTCCTATAAAAGAATAGAAGCTTCAGACTTACTAAAATCTAATTTTAGATTCTGAATGAGTAAGCAGGTTTGATGCGTCCTTCATCTGTGGCTATCAACATCTTTTCAGCCAAAAACTCAAAGAGTTGATTGATGTTCTCTCCTGTTCGAGCACACACCGGTATGAAAGCTAGGATGTCGTTATTTTCACAGAATCGTCGGATTTCTTCATTTGAAGGACCAGCATCGAGATCCGACTTAGCGCCAACTAGCACTACTGGAATCCCGTTTGTACTCCCGCGGATTACTTCTAACCAGTATTCCAACTGGAGAAAGGTGGAAAAGCGACTAAGATCAAAAACCACAATTGCTCCATGAGCTCCAAGGCAAAAAACGGGCATAAGTTCACGAAAACGTTCTTCGCCACCGAAATCCCAGATTGATAGGCCAACTTTTTGGTTTTTAACTTCGAGTTCTTGATAGGCAAACTCAGATCCAACGGTCATCGTGGGTGTCGTGCTGTATTCGTAGATATAGCGTTGGATTATACTGGTCTTCCCCACTCCTCCTTCACCAGCAACAATTACTTTGAAAATAGGTGTCTTAGGTCTGATTACAGGCGTTTCAAGGACTGTCTCAGTTCTACCATTAACTTGGTCATGAGTTGCCAGTGTGTACACCAGCCAGGAGCCAATTGTGGCACACTCACTCTACGAGGGGTTGCCACACCTTTCAGGTCAATTACAGGAGAGCCGATTTTTATACTCTCCCAGTTCTTCGACCCATCACAATGTTTTGTTGGATTTTTCGCAACTACTTTAGGCTATAAGAATGGATAAGAAGTGAAACTAATGTCGGGTGTGGAAAGGCTTAGTGACAGATTCGGTTGCAATATTCTATGATGAACGATTCATCAAGTACGATTTGGGACCACACCATCCCCTTCATCAAGACCGCATTCTCCTTCACTACGAATTAAGCAAAGCTCTCGGTATCCTGTCAGCTAAAGGAGTCAGTGAACCAAATTTTGAACCCGCTAGCGATGATCAATTACGATTTGTGCATACTCAGGAGTATATCGACGAGATCCGCGCATTAAGCCAAGAAAGGGGATACTCGACATTAGATATGGGTGATACTGTTGCTTTTCCCGGAGCATACGATATTACCCGCCTCATGGTTGGTGCCACCCTTGCGGGTGTAGATAGTGTTATGCAAGGAAAAACGGATCATGCTTGGAATCCTGGAGGTGGGTTGCACCATGCTCATTCCAACCGAGCAGCAGGATTTTGTATCTTCAACGACGTAGCCATTGCCTGCCATTACCTGAAACACAAGTATCAACAAAAACGTATATTATACCTAGATATCGACGTTCACCATGCAGACGGAGTCGAAGAACAATTTGTTCGAGATCCTGAAGTCCTGACTTTATCTATCCACCAAACAGGTCGAACCCTTTTTCCTGGAACTGGATATCCCCATGATGTTGGTGACGGGGAGGGGCGAGGATATACTGTTAATCTTCCGTTACCACCATACACGCAAGACGACCAATACCTCCACGCTTTCGAAGCCATTGTTCCTCCCATTATAGAAACGTATAGGCCCCAGGTTATCGTAATGCAAAATGGAGTTGACACTCATTTTCAGGACGAATTAGGCAATCTAATCCTAACTACCCATACCTTTGCCAAAATAAGTCAACGAGTGCATGAACTCGCCCATCAATATGTCAAAGGAAAGCTAGTTGCGGTTGGTGGCGGTGGCTATTCCTATTATTCGGTTCCACGTTGCTGGACCGTGATTTTGGGACAGCTGGTTGGTCTAAATCTTCCTGATGCCATTCCTGAAAGTTGGCAATTAAGGTTCAAGGAGATAACTGGTCTACAACCACCACGTTTCCTTCATGATAAGAAGGTACCAACTCTTCCCCAAATAGATCATGATCGGATTGGACGCATTGTTTCTGAAAGCGTCTCACGAGTCCAAGATATGGTCTTTCCACTCCTTGGAGTACAAAGATGAAAAAACAGAACTAGCCCTAGCTTTCAGCTGTGACTAGTTGGTCTTTGAAATGATCGCCGAGGAGTGAGAGATGCCGTGTGGCCAGCCGAGGAAGCACATCTCGGTGTTATACCGAGTAATTGAAAGACTTTTGGAATTCGGATAAAAAGCATTTCGGTAGCCCCTCCCAATTATTTGAACATTCTCGAAACCTTTATCGTAGAATTGAAATCGCACCCCATTTATCGGGAATTGGATGTCCCATCTTCACTAACTGGGTCCGAATCCCCAATAGATACATACTGATTCGCCCCGCACGGGCTAATCGCATTCGATACGCCCGGTCGCGATCACCAGCTCCGATTTCCTATATCATTCAAAGTTTTTGACCGTCTAAAAAGGTGTTTTTACCGAGACTACAAATACTCCTTTTTGAGTGAGGAAATCACAGAATCTAGAAACTTGCTGACTTCTTGTGCCTCTTTCGCTTTGACCTCTAACTGTTGTATTAAATCAATTGCGGCACGCTTCCGATCTAACTCATTGGGAATATTCCGTAACCGTTGAATTAAGGAAATGAGTTGGTAGATTTCTGGATAACTTCGCTTAATGACGCCTTCAATGGTTCGCGGTTTTTGCATGGTTGGTACAACACGGACCACTCGGATTCCCTGTGGCGTAATTTGCACAGACACTCGGACTGTTTTAGCTAAACGATAATATTTCCGAGGGGGACCTCGAATGCTTTCATCTTCATAGGTCTCTAAAAAGCCTCTCTCGATAAGTTCCTGTAAATGTCGTAAGATGGCCTGCTGGTGAACGGAGAGTTCGCGACTGAGTTGTCCGAGGAACATCGGCTCTTGGGAAAGTCGCCGTAAGATTTCGAATCGTGTGGGATTACCTAGTAACCAAAATAAATGGACAGACTCATCATGGGAATCGCGTTGGGACATGAAGATTACACTCGTGGGCTTAAGTTACTCACTAGATGTTAGTGACATTTTGCGAGTATT
>JABXGX010000282.1 GCA_016550405.1 archaeon
ACTCGGTACGGGGCCACTGCAGGGACATCAGAAGAAATCGCGAAAGTGCTTCGTGACGAGGGCTTCGATGTCAAGGTTGTCAATGCCAAAAAGGAGAAGGTCAAAGACATCTCGGACTACGTATTCGTTATCGTGGGTAACGGCATGAAGTTCACTGGTTGGACCTCCGAGGCGAAAAACTTTCTTCGTAAATTTGCAGAAGAATTGAGGACTAAGAAACTAGCGGTCTTCATCTCCTCTGCAGCACAAGTTATCCATGATTACAAGGGTGACATGGAAGAAAAGGCGAAGGCGTGGACAAAATATCTGGTCGAAGTAATGGCTAAGTATGATTTGAATCCGATGGCAATGGCGATTTTCGGTGGCTGGGTAAACCTGGATAATATGGGCTGGGTGGATAGAAAAATGGCTAAGTGGTTTATCACCGAACTAGAGGCTGTGGGTGTTAAAGGGGAAGACGGGATCCACGATACTCGCGATTGGGATGCCATCCACAAATGGGCGAAAGAACTGGTTCAGAAGGTTCGCGCCTAATCGTTTCCTTGCTGACTCCAAGAAGGGTTGTGAGTTCGACTAACGATGCAGATTCGATCTTTTCAGTTATCGGATAGGGACGCCATCTTTGAAATTTCAAAGCATACCTGGGGTGGGTATGACCAACTCCCTTATGAACTAAATGAGCTGCTGGCAAACCCTAACTCCTATTTGTATGTGATGGAGCGTAAAGGTCGAATTGTTGCCTTTGCGAACATCAATATTATCGATGAAGGAAAAACAGGCTGGATGGAGCATATGCGAGTCCATTGGCGGTACCGAAAACGGGGCTTCGCTTGGGCTATGACGCAAGGCTTAATCTCTAAAGCTGAAACGATGGGGGTGGAACGATTACGGCTCGCCACCACCGTGGAAAATGAAGCAACCCATAAAATTGCCACTCGGATTAGTATGCATCAAGTTCTAAAAATGAAGCTATTCTGGAAAGGCAATTACCGAGGAATTCGATGGAAAGACACCACAGTTCCTGTTACTCTAATATCCGCGAATGAAATGTACACTACTCTCAGGAAATTTCCAAATTTAATCCCGCAGGGCATCATCACCTATTATTGGCATTGCTTTGATTTTTCGAAAACACTTCTAGAGACAATGGAGACGCAATTTCAGTTTTGGAAAGCTGAAAGGAATGATACCATAGGAGCAGTTTCCATGGGATTTCAATTGACATTTCACGAAGCATCAATGTGGGTGTCAACCATCTATGCCCTAGATGAGGAATCCTTCCATTCGGCACTCTCACATCAATTGCAAACCGCAAAGGGTGCCCAAGCTCAAGGCGTGTTATGTTTTCACTCATTACCCTATCAAGCAGGTCAGAAAATTCCAGGATTGAAACAAAATACGTTTGCTAGTGAATTAGTACTGCTTGAGAAACGCCGACCCTTCGGGAAGTTCTGATGTGAGAGTCACTTTCCAATAACTAAAAAGGATGAATTTCGTAAGGTTCCATGTAATCTCTTATTGGAGATGTGATGTGAATGGGTGATACAGAAACAGCTTCAACACTTTCATTAATCGCCGGTATTCTCCAACTCATTTTCAGCCTCATCATGATAGGCATTGGTGCCTTCTCGGTCCTCCTCTTTATACCCCTGATGATAGATCCCATGATTATGACGATTATGGGCGTATTTCTGGTTCTTTTTCTCATCTACCCCATAATGGGAGTGATTGGTCTCATCTTCTCGGTGCTATGGATCAACTGGCGCCAATTCCCTGGCGAGCACAAAACAGGATTAATCGTCTCAGGAATAATCGCCCTCATAACAATAGGATTTATTCCAGGCCTCCTCGCACTAATTGCCGGAGCCATTGCACCCACCCCCTCCACTTATCGTGGGTATGTTCCCCCCCCAACCCCGCACCCAACCCCCACAGCCAAGGGGGTAGCTCGGTGTCCCCACTGCGGTGCAGATACAACTGGTGCTGATGATCGCTTCTGTTGGAGATGCGGAGCCGCTCTATAAACGCCACAGATATTCTCGCTTCATGGGCCTCCTAAACCCGCCAAATCAGCCTAAGTCATACTCTCAGGGACACTAGATATTGACTTTATATAGCAAGACAGGACAAAAGGAGAGTCCACGAGGGACCATAAATGACTGAAACCGTACGGTCTCGAGGATATCTAATCTTCATCATTCTCTTCATGGGTCTTGTGGGCCAACTTGATGTCTGGCTCTCACTCATCGAGAGCTACGCCGCACCCTTCATTCTCAATGAAGCGGGAATAACCGGTACACCATGGATATTCGGCCTATGGCAAGGCATCTTCGGTGCCATCGTCTTTCTAGTGTTCTTCATCGGCTGGTTCTCCGACTCCTTCGGACGTAAATTTGGTATTCTTACACTACTCTTAGTGATGGGTATTCCTGCAGGTCTCATCCTCTTTGTACCAAGCATAGC
>JABXGX010000283.1 GCA_016550405.1 archaeon
GATGGAGCCCAACCACTTGCGGTCATGATGCGAAGAAGTTGTTCTTTAGTAACCGGTGTGTTCAGTAACTCCCGGACACTCCGCCGACCTGCTACAAAATCATAGAACTCTTGCAATAGTATCCACTCCGACCACTGCTGATTAGCTACTCTTACCTTCATAATCCCTTCTAGAACATGCTCCCATGCCTTGTTTACTCCTCAACCGTTTTTCTTCTACCCACCATCTAGACAAATACTTAAGAACGCGTATTTCACGGCTCTAGGTAGACTCTGAGGAGGGAACTAGCCTTCACCAGAGCCGGTGCCCGGCACCATTGCGGCTGCAAAAGCAAATCTCGCCTACTAAAGGTGGCTACTATGAGGCGTACCCAACTCCTTTCTCTATTCTTCCTAACCATATTATGTTTACCACTACTTCCCATCAATTTTCTTAGCGGGACATCCCCCTCGGCATCCTCAACACCGACTTTTCAGATGTCTGCTGATTTCACAGCTCCTTCAACACTGACAACCCCAACTAGTTCTGAAGCCTCGTATCAGCTCCCAGATATGGCTGCACCACGACCTGAACTCGCTTCCCCAGATCCCGTTTTGCCAGAAATCACTAATCCACAGAGTGGAACCGGAAACCAACGTGCTGCTCATCTCTACTGGAACATCTCCCAAACATTTACTGATTGCACGCGTGACACTGACTACCAAGTCGCAATCGACAAAGGCATGCTCTATCATGACATCAGCTTCTTCTCCCGGCTAGGCAATATGAGCTCATGGAAGGATTTCCAGTTGGTTGAAGACGAGAATCCACTAGATGGCTGGTACTATTACTGGCCCATGGAATACGCTTCATGGCCTGGTGAAATCTCCTTTATGGCATTCGACCTCACCGGGAAAATGCCTGTTATCATGACTGAATTCGCGATATATCTCGCCTCCTTTCCAGGATCATTATCGTCGGGTTTAGTAAACTACACTATCTTCGCGGCTGAAGCGAACTCAACATCCGGATTAGGTACTCGTCCCGATCTCTCCAAACAACTTGGACCATGGATGCAAGAATATGTCGATGTTCCACCCGATAGTGAACAGTGGTGGACCCTTCCAACACTACCTATCCCTCTAGATCCTGGAATGACCTATGCCAATACCTTCTACTTCGCCATAACCATGATGCCCGGTGCTGCCATTAATTGGGCAGTTATGGAAGATGTCGGTTCCATCCCTGAAGGAGATGGAGAAGATGAAGGTGATGCTTGGAACTCGTACCCATATCCAACCCTGTATTTCATTTCTGGGCCCTCAATTGACTTCTTCCTCATCTGTGCATATGAACGCTTTCCATACCCCAGCGAGATTGGCCTGATGGTCAATGGAACCCCAGTCTTCGACATTTTCCCAATGCCGGGAGTCGGATACTATGATGGGGGCTGGCACAGTCCCGCAATCAACATGACCAAGAGAGTTCGCTATTATGATGTTGAGCAAATCATTTCAGGTCTAACCTTTGATGTCACATGGCTAGGCTGGTTCTATGAAACCCTGTTTGCTACAACCCGATTCCAGGTGTGGTCCAACCGCACAACCGTTGACTGGAACATCACGCTCTATGCGGACTATCCTGTTGGCGCTATCGACCAATCAATAATGGTCGCCATCGAAGATGACTGGACCCCCACACAGGTCCTCCATGATGGGCTCCCTCATGCTGATTGGTTCCTTCAATTCCAAGCAGGACAATGGTGGGTTCATATCAATAATGCAGATGATGGCGAATGGGTCATCCAATGTGAATCTCCCGATTATGTAGTTGATGTCTTTGTGCGCGATCAATACTGGAATATCGTTACCGAGGTGTATTCAGCCGACTGGGTTACCGTCTTTGGTCATATCCAAAATTCATTAAGCCAAAACGTTTCCAACGGACAAGGGTACCTATTCGTATATGATCCCTTTGATACCCTGAACTGGACCAATTTCAATTGGCTGACTCCACCACCTCCTGGGCTTATCGACTTCTATTGGAATGTCTGGCAAACTGCATTCGCCCTGGGAGATTACACTCTTCATGTTATATGGTCAAATGGGTATGAGGCAGGAATGCGAGAAATGACCCTCAAGGTTAACGAATCCCCAACTTACCTTGAGATTCACGCCGAAGAACCACCTAAAGACTTTGATGTGGTTCGCGGTCAAAAAATTGAGCTCATCGTTTATTATGAAGACTATACCTTCTACCCGTTATATGAAGCAACAGTCACAGTCGAAAACGACACCAGCGGGGCCGATTGGAATACCTATGATGTCTATAATCTTGCTAGCGAAGGGTATTATGGCTATTATCATATTGTCATCTTTACAGACAACGCCAGTATCAATGTACAACACAATATCACACTCCATGTAGTGCAAAATACCTATCAGGAGCAAACCTACTCGAAAACCTTCATTGTTAAGAGTGCTGCCTCCCACATCATCTTTATCAATGGAGCAGGTCTCGAGAATAGCACCGGCGTCTGGCGCACCAGCCCTGAACCCCTAATTAATTCCACAAATCACGAATTCACTATTCTTTACACGGATGATACTGGTATTCCCATTTCAGGTGCTATTATCTTTGCCTATCTTTTGAAGGGACCAACCGAATACGATTATCGGCGCCTGGATTGGGAAGAGCTTGCTGAAGGCCAGGTCACAACTGGTCTCCGTGGACAATACAACATCACTGTTGATCTGAATCCGATTCGCGGTGTAAGTTTCCATGAAGGTGAAGAAGCTGTCCTCATCGTCTCTGCGTATCATCCGGCTCTTGAAGCCCCCGAAGAAGGAATCGCCTTCGTCCGCCCACAACCACGTCCTACAGTGATTAATGTACCCACTGAATTTCAGAATATTGTGCTCTATGAAGACTGGCAATACCCAACTATTGAACACCCCACAATTCTCCGAGTTGTTCTCCGTGATGCCCTAAATGGCGAAGACCTCTCCCATGGCACTGTCAAAGCAGGAGTGAATGGAGGCGAAAACACAACCCTTACTCTAGCCACGCCCGGAATAGGGCTTTATGAAATACCAAGTTTGAACACTGATCCACTCGAACCAGGAACCTATAATGTTACTATATATGCTGAGGCACGAGATTTCACAGACTCCATTGCTGTTATCACTCTAACCGTGTTACCTAAGCAAACGTTTGGTTATGATGTTCAATCAAATTTCGATGACTTACAGATTCCAAATCATGGGCAACCTTGGTGGATTAGTCTACAACTCTTTCTTGAGAATGTAAGTAACCCCGTGGTTTCTCTCGCCTCTGGTGGTTTAAGTCAGCAACCTACGATGGCTTTCTTGCCACCTGGAACTGAAGTCATTCTTACAATTACAGCTTCAGGCGGTAATTATGAACCTATTATCGGATATGTGGGTGATGATGGATGGGTTCACTTTGAAGGCACACTAGCTCACGAAGGAGAACACCAATTTTATGTTAGTCTAGAAGGGGCAGAGAATTATGCTGCTTTGACGAATATGCAGATTTCTCCTTCCAGCCAACCGGTAAATGTAATGTCTATGGCTTCGCTCATAACACAGAACCTACCACTTATCCTCGTGGTTGCTGCTGTTGCGATTATCGTTCCACTTGGCTCGGGGCTAGCGTATCGTCGTTATGTATCGCTTCCCAAACGCCAGAAAAAATTAGCGAAATACCAATCTATTGCAGACACATTCAGTGATGTAGCTAATCTTAACCGCTTGCTAGTTCTCCATAAAGAAAGTGGGATTTGTGTCTTTGATCCCTTTGCGGAAGAAAGTCAGGATGCCACGCTTGTCGCTGGCTTCTTACAAGCCATCTCCACCTTTGGGCATGATTTAGGGGATAGCCCTGGCCTCGCTGAAAACTCAGAAGATGCCCGGACACTCAGGGAACTCCAGTACGAAGGCTTCCGAATTCTTATCAATGATGGCAAGCATGTTCGAGTTGCTCTCGTTTTAAATGGTGTACCAAGTGACCAGTTACGAAACCGTCTGGAAACCTTCACTGATGTATTTGAGACACGGTATCACGCTGATTTCGAACACTGGGAAGGTCGGGTTGACCAATTCAATAGTGCTTCCGATCTGGTTGAGGAGGTTTTCCTCATCTCTTTGCGTCATCCACACACCGTCGAAGCAGAGAAAC
>JABXGX010000284.1 GCA_016550405.1 archaeon
GCGAGAGCCGCATCTGCTCCATCATCGGTTTCCATCGTATAGGTACCACCAACTGGTAGGAGAGCAACATCAATTGACCCAAGTTCTTTCATTTCCGAGATAAAATCAGTATCACCGGCATGGTAGATGTGTTTGCCTTCAATGTTGATGATGTAACCAACACCCAATCCTTTGGGGTGATATGGGTTTCCTGGGGAGCGGAAGCGCGTTTCATTATATGCTTCAACGGCTCGTATCGTTACATCGTCAATCACTTTTTCTTCTCCAGGCTTTAGAGCATGCACGGTGCCACCAATTTTTTCATGACAATTTTGGGGGGCAATAACTACGGTGTTATCTGTACGAACTGCCTTGATTTTCTTGGGATCACAATGATCAGTATGACTGTGTGTTGAGAGTATGATATCAGCGGGTTCTTTGGGTTTGGCATGTTCTTCCAGGTCGACATAGATGATCTTTGTATCGGATTTGATTTGGAAGCTAGCGTGAGCTAGCCATTTTATGGTCACTGTCAATTGAACCACGCAGATTGTAGAGGGAAGTAGAGCTATTAAAATCCTGAGTAAATCGCCTAGTAAGGTCTCTACGAGTAGGCGACACCTAGTTAGTGGTATGCCTTTTTATGGAGTAAAATATTCCATACCAAGCCAACGAAGCTAAGTATCTGTAAAGCTTTGAATCGTATTGGAAGTTGTTCAAAAATGCCTGAAGGCCCAGAAAAAGTAACGGTTCCCTTGGATCAATCATTATACCTGCTGCACCCATACAATGCGACGATGGTTTCATCAAAAACCAAAGATGGTCAAAACAATGTCTTGACAATTGCTTGGATTATCCCAACCAGTGTTAAGCCTCCGCTTATAGCAATGAGTATTCGAAAAGAACGTTTCTCTTACAAAATAATCCAAGAGACGGGAGAATTTGTTGTAAATATTCCGACCTTTGATATGGCGGAGAAGGTCATGCGGACAGGACGGATTAGCGGAAAAGACATCGACAAGTTTGCGGAGTTTGAACTCACTCCCCGAAAGGCAAAGATGGTGTCCGCACCTCTTATTGAAGAGTGTATCGCACACCTTGAATGTAAGGTGTGGAAAACCATTGAAACTGGTGACCATGATATCATCATTGGTGAAATTATGGCCGCGCATGTTCTAGAAGGATATTTCTCGAAAACATGGGATATCACGAAATTCCGTCCAGCACAACATACGGGGAAGCAGTTCTTTACGACCTGCAGCCTCGAAGCCATCGAAATTAAATTCTAACCTACGCTAAATACCCACAATATTTCCACTCCAATCCGTGTATGTAGCCAATGAACACTGACTCGTGATAATATGAATGAGAAAAAAGAACCGAAACCATTCAGTCGAAAATCTCGCGTATATGCAAGTCTAATCTTCTTAATTGCCTTTGTAGTTATCGCGGTGATTTGGATAATCGTTTTTGGTCCCACACAACAACCTTCTGAGAATCTCATTGCTTTACTCATTCTCTTTCTGGTCTTTGGCGGGTTAGCGGTTCTTCCTTGGCTTCCTCTGCTTTTTCCCCGGGAGCCTCCCGGCGGAGTCCCTTATGAAGACCTTTAGGTTGTTTCAAAAATCAAGAAAGTCTATAATCTCTAAAGCTTGGACTCTTGGAGCTCTAATTTTGCTAAGTCCTTTTCCACTTCTTGGAGCGAGTCTTTCAGGGTATCTCTTATTTGAATTAGAAAGGCTTTCCTCTCTTCAGGTTCGAGCTGCTCTAAGAGTAGACGAGGCATCTGTTGAAATGGACGCACTGCCGCTGTGCTCATCATTTGGGAAATCATTCGAACCATGTGCGTGACTTGTTCTTTCAAGTAGGTCCTTCCGGCTTGTGTAATTGAGTATATGGTTCGTTCTACTTCACCTTTGTATTCTTTCTTACTGGAGACAAAGCGTTGTTCTTCAAGATCGCTTAGTGTGTTATAGAGAAGAGAGTGGGAAGGAACCCAAGCGCCGTTAGTTGAGTCTTCGATCTGTTTCATAAGTTGATAACCATGCATGGGTTCGTCGTTGAGCATTCGAAGTATTGATATGCGTAGGAGTACGCCCTTTGGTCGTTGAAAGAATGGCGGAAACGCCATGTCTTTTAATGAATTACGAAAGCTTATATATGTTTGTTAATTTCATGTTTTTTAGAATCATAAATACGTACAAGTGAGAACTCCACGCAAATATATGGTGTTAACCTTGACCCAATTAGAACAACCCACCGACGATTCTCTAACTGCACTTTTTGACTACCAATCTCGGACTTCAAAATATATTATCGAAGCCATCGACTTATGGAAAACATATCAGATGGGCACCGTCGAAGTCAATGCCGTTCGGGGGATAAACCTTCAGGTTCACCGAGGTGAGTTTCTTGTAATCTTAGGCGTATCTGGGAGCGGTAAATCCACCCTCCTACACCTACTTGGAGCATTAGACCAGCCTACAAGCGGAAAAGTCTACGTCGAAGGCTTGGATCTCTCCACTCTTGATCACAATAAGCTCGCTGATGTCCGATTACGTCGGGTTGGATTTGTGTTCCAATTTTTCAACCTAATGCCCCAACTAACAGCCCAAGGGAATGTCGAATTGCCCCTCAAATTTGCTGATGTTCCATCTGCAACAGCACATGAACGTGCCCGTGACCTTCTCACCCGGGTCGGTCTAGGCGAACGGCGTGAACATGTACCTTCGGAGTTGAGCGGGGGGGAGCAACAGCGTGTAGCTATTGCAAGAGCCCTTGCGAATAACCCGCGGATCATCCTAGCAGATGAACCCACAGGAAACCTTGACACAAAAACTGGAGCCGAAATCATCACTTTACTTCGTCAGTTAAATAGAACTCAAGGGCTCACCTTTATTGTCGTCGGACACGATACACGGCTCACTACCGTTGCGGATCGCGTCATCGAAATGCGCGATGGAGAATTTTTTGAAGAGCGAGCCGGTGGTAAACTGGAGGGGATTCAATGAAATTCCGCAACATTCTCGGTTTATCATTCACAAACATGAGGCGGCGAAAAACCCGAACCGCTCTTACTACTTTAGGCATTATTGTTGGTATTATGGCAGTTGTTTCGATTTCTGCTCTGAGTGGTGGTTTTGAAGCCCAAGTTAATACTCAATTGATGCAAGGATTAGACATGGACATTCTTACAGTATTACCAGGTGGCGGAATTCTGGGAGGGGGTGGACTGACTTCATTCAACATCAATGATACGTATACCATACAAAACATTACAGGAGTCGAGGCCACATTACCGTTCTCCCAATCGGGGATTACTGTGTATAATGAAACAGGTGGAACACTTGATACACGACTGGTTGGCGTTAACTTCACCAACTTGGAAGCAACGTATGGTCACCGAGTTACCTTCTCGAGTGGTGACTACCCTGACCCCACGGACAATGAATCCATTGTCATTGGATACCTGCAAGACCCGATCGCTAGTGCTGGAGATAATGTTACCATCGAAGTTTTAGTTCGCGTGGGCCTCGGTTTTGCCTTCCTTAACTACTCCTTTATCGTAAGTGGCGTTTTGGATGAACTTGGATCAACTGGAATGCTTCCCTTTGATCGATCTGTCTTCATGCCGCTTGACACCTATCAGGCTATTTTTAGCACAGAAAACATTGATAGCATCTTAGTTCGAATTGTAGACCCCAATATAGCAGATACTGTTGCTGATGAAATCAGCGAGGCCTTCGCGGACCAAGTCTACGTCATCGTTCCCACGGCTATTATTGACACGGTTTCGGGTGTCTTTGATATCATCGAAGTCTTTCTTCTGGCAATTGCCTCAATTGCGCTTCTTGTTGCCGGAATCTCCATTCTCAATATCATGCTCGTTTCCGTCATGGAGCGAACCCGCGAGATTGGTATTATGAAAGCGCTCGGAGCCAAGGACCGAACTATTCTCAGCCAATTCCTCTCGGAAGCCGTGCTACTCGGAGTCATCGGAGGAGTGGTTGGAATCGTCATCGGATTCTTCCTCGCCTATGGAATGGGGCTCATGCTCCCTGCTTTGTTCAGTGGAGGATTTAGCTCAGACTTCGGAGGTAATGGCGGTGGGTTTGGAGGATTCGGTGGGAGCAGTACATTCACATTGGTTCCAGTCCTACCCCTTGAAACCATCCTCATCGCAATGGGCTTCGCCATCCTCGTTAGCGTTGTCTTTGCTCTTTACCCAGCACGTCAGGCTGCTAAACTGGATCCCGTAAAAGCACTCCGTTATGAGTAGCTTAAAAGCGTCTGTCTGCGCGCAACAAAGGGTAGCTAGAGCGCTATATGGATAGTACCATTCAACGCAGAATGGTTTTAGCGATTATATTATAGTCACTATATTACATACATATTGATTTAAATAGAAAAAGACTCCAGAGACCTTTCAAGGTTCAGCGACGTGACGTCACAAAGCAAGCTATCTCCAATAGTAACGGGGACACGCCGACTCATCCTTGAATCCTTGCTGCGAACCGATGCTAATGCCGTCACCCTTGCGGAAAATCTGGGAATCAATATCAGTGCGATTCGTGGTCATTTGGACGTCTTGGAACTCGCTGGGCTAATTACCTCAACCTATCAACACGCAATACGTGGTCGACCAAAACGCCTCTACACCTTAAAACCATTAGCTTACACTTTGTTTCCAGCGCAAACGACGCTACTTCTTGAAGCCCTCTTCCAAGTTCTTGTTCGATCTTTGGATGCGAAAACAACCAGTAATCTCATTCGTCAAGTGGTAACCCAAGTATGGCAACAAATCCTCCCTAACACACCTACAGGAAGTCTCCAAGATCGACTTGATAGAATCGTTGATGCATTAGATCAGTTTGGATTCTATGCCTCTCTGGACCAGACAGGGCAACAACAAGCCATTGTCATTCACAACAATGTTTTCCAGTCAGCATTAGCTGTCCTTCCTGATGTGCTGGCAACTCGGTTTCATCGAGAGTTTTGGAATCGTTTGAGCCAGCTGTTAGATGGCACTCGTGTTCAGTTCGAGGCAGCTGAGGCTCGCCAGCATACGTTTCGTGTTTTTGTTGAGGAGAGATGGGAGTAACGAATCATGTCGTTAGGCAAAGTAAAAAAAAGCGCAATCAAAGACGAGAAAATTAGTGACCGCCTTCTTGAAATCGGGAAGGATTATTTAGCGGGCCGCACTCTGTCGGCCCTTACTCAGCTCTCCAATGTCGGTACACTTGAATTCTCTGATGCCTTCTATGTCCTCGATAGACTGGGACCCACTCTCATGCGGCGAGAGCAACGTCTCCTCTTAGACCTACTCACAGAAGTCGTAGTCCTCAGCCAGTGCGATGTGGGAATGGACAAGCGTGTCCTCCGAGACTACCTGAAAAAACGAATCCGAAATAGTGGGAGCTTTGGTGAATTCATCTTCCAAATCATCCAACAAGTGAATGGACTTCACCACACCTGACCCGCAGCTGTTAGATAACAAAGTTAATGTTGCTACTTACCATTCTAATCCTGAAAATCGATGCGATACGAGAGGATTCAGGCTAAAACCCTGTTGTCCACACTCCATTATGGTGACACATGGTTCCACAGCCACCGGCACATGAACTCCTACCGAGGATGCGAACATGGATGTGTATACTGCGACGGGAACTGTCAATACTATCGCATCGACAACTTCTACACCCATATTCGGATCAAAGAAAATGCCCCACAGATTCTTCGAAAAGAATTGGAACGAGCAAAGTTTCGTTCTAAAAGCCGTTTGAAATCAGACACGCTCGTCCGATTCCTCGATGATAGGGATGCAACGCGATTAATCGATGAAGGCCCACGGAAAATCATCGTAGGAA
>JABXGX010000007.1 GCA_016550405.1 archaeon
ACAAAGGCAACTATCGGGTCGGTCCCCTCGCCCGACTCAACGTCGTCAAACACATGGCCAGCGACCTCGCCCAAAACTATCACGACCAACTCTACGAACTCTTTGGCGGCAAACCCGTCCACGACCCCATCGCCTACAACCTCGCCCGCTCAGCTGAACTCGTCAGCTCCGTCGAACAAGCCCTCACCCTCATCGAAGACTCCACTCTCCAAGAAGACAACTACCGCATCCCCACCGAACCCCGCGCCGGCGAAGGCGTCGGCGTCGTCGAAGCTCCCCGTGGCACTCTCTTCCACAACTACTGGACCAACGACGACGGCATCATCACCAAAGTCAACTGCCTGATCGCCACCGGACAAAACGTCCGCACCATCGAAAACGCCATCCAAGCCAAAGCCCAAGAACTCCTCCCCGAACTCCTCAAGCCCCCGCCAGAAAGCCACAAAACAGTCTCGAGATGCTTAGAGCCCCTCGTCCGAGCCTATGACCCTTGTATTAGCTGTTCGGTGCATATGCTTGAGTTGGTGCGGGATGATGGTCAGGTTCCTTAGAAGTCTTCATGTGCTTGAATTTCTGTTAAATGCCCGCCTCAGTTCAATTTGAAGATTTCGTAAAATTTGTAGCCTAAAAAAGCATTTTGCGTAATCGTTTTTATTTTCCCTATCGAATTTCAGTGTGGAGTGGAAGGTATTAGGATCTAGAGCTAAGTCGGAAGAGGCGCAATTATTCGAAGTCTTGCCTATAAATGAGAGACGTAGGCATTACTCGGCAATCTTTATTCCTGGTAATGTGACAATTTGTGATGATTGCAAATCTGAAAAAGAGTGTCGAGAATACCGTTCTGAGCAAGAAGGCTGCACGTTGATTCTATGTCATGCGTGTATAAGGGAGAGAAGAAACATCTCATGAGCCATTCTTGAATGAGACCCTTATACGGCGGACTTTAGAAGATCCTAAGCTGTTTTTCAAAAGGTCATAATCAAGGTATAAAACCTCACCCCGACTTTTCAGAATTCACTTGCATTTCTGACTCGGTACACATGGTTGTGCTGATTACAGACTAGCTTGATTTTGCTCCACGGGACTCCTTGTATCGTTTGGGTTCGCGCCAAAACCATTTCAATAACGTCATTCCTAGCCACACAAACGGGGAAAATAAAACCACAAGTTTTTCGCATAACTGGTACCGAATTTTAACCAGTATGACTGCCAAAACACCAATACCAATAATGAGAAAAAGCGTTAGTATGAGCTGGAGCATATGTCACAATCCGGTGTTCAAGTTAAAAAATCCTAGGCGTTGTTGAAGTCTAAGAAATCAGATGATATCGATTTCTCGGTTTTCGCCCAAGACGGAAAATGCATTAGTTCCTTGTGTAATAAAAAGAATAGGTGCCACATCTGTATGCCCAATACGTCTCGCCCTAACGGGGATGATGGATTCGTGAGCTTCAGCCGGCTTAAGTAGACGATTTCGGAGAAAGGCAGTACCTCGGAGTATGATATTCTTGGTTAATCCGTCAAGCTCGAACAAATGAGGGATAGCGTTGACGATGGCGGTCAAGTTAACTGATTGGCTGCTACTGTTATGAACGTAGTATTTGAGGTTGAGTGCGCTGCCCCGTCGTACGGTTTCAGAAGGAGGAATCAAGTCGGTAGTGAAGGTGATTTTTGGCGGCTCCAGCACTTCTTCGGTATCACACCAGATACACCCGGCAATGAGTTGATCAATGGTGGGCTCAAAATCTGAAAATGGGCCTTGCAGACTATTCCATGTGTGGATGCGTTCGCCATAATTGCTGATGAATGCGGTTTTGATGAGGGCCATTAAATTCGTTAAATCGTTGGCTCTCTCTTCTGGTGTAGCAAAAATCGCTACGAAGTCATTCGGGCGTTCAGTGAGCCCATCGACAAGGACTTCTGAACCCTCAAATTTTGCTTGTCGGAATTCACCGGTGGCGAATTCCTTTGAGGAGACACGGAAGGCCGTTAGTAGTCCCGAGAGCATGTGAGGATCGATTTGGTCGGTGTACTGCTTGGAAAATGCGTACGCGCCGTTGAGGACGATAAAGATGGCTTTGATCATTTTCTCTGGTTTCCACCGGCTTCTCGCTTCTCATGAACTCCCATGCAAAGGCTCTAATATGGAGTCTATGCTTTTCCCATTTAGAGTTCGCGTGGTACCGAATAAGAATTTCGACTCCTTTTTCTTTGCTACGTTTTTACTAATCTTTGCTCATTTTTATCAGTGGAGGCTGAAAGAAACTGATTTGCTAGGAAAACCCTAAGCATTTTTAAGTGCACCTAAATTATCCTGACTAAAAAAACAGGAGGCTAAAGAATATGGCAGATGATAAACTCTCTCTAGAAAAATGGCACCGAAAAATGGCGGTGGATCTTTTCAACAACACCTGGAATTACTTAGACAAGGAAAAACTCACTGATGAAGAAAAAGATTCCATGGTTAACTCCTCCCACGCTTCAAGATACCACTGGGGTATTCGTGTCAAAAACGGATGGGACGCAACCCCTATTAATCTTGGTCGAGGTGACTGGCAGCTCTCACGCGTGTATGCTGTCCTCGGCGACGGAGATCGTGCTGTTCACTATGGAAAAACCTATCTCGATATCTGTGAAAAGGAAGGCGTCAAAGACTGGGACCTCGCTTATGCCTATGAAGCACTGGCTCGTGGCTATGCAATAAAAGGCGATACAAAAAATAAGGAAAAGTACCTAAAGTTTGCCCAGAAAGCTTTGGCTGATGTTGAAGACAAAGAGACCCGCGAAATGATTGAAGAGGATCTTAAGACAATCTAAGGTTTTCACGTCTATTCTACGATTCATAACGGGGATTTTTATGCCCCCGCCACTCTTCTTTTTTCTATCTCAGTTGATATTCTTGCGAGATTGATTGCGATGGCTGAAGAAAAACCAGTTACAAGGTCCAAAACGAAAGAATCGCAATCTGCACTAGCTGTTGAGATGATTCTCAGCGACGCAAAGCGACCCATGACCACCTTTGAAGTGACGCGGTTATTCCATGAGATAGGTTGTCCCGATTCCCCGAGCCGATTACTCAACCAACTTCGACAGGAAGGCAAAATCCATGGTAAACTGAGTATCAAACGGAAGACTTGGTTGTGGTGGGCACCCGAAGTCGAAGAACCCCTCGATGTGTAATCGACACTAGAAGATGATATCCGTCTCTAATCCATACTGGCATGCATACTCCCGAATTTGTTCACGAATAGTATCATAGTACAGGCTTCCCGCTTGAAGCGCCTCAAGGATGGTCTTAGCTTGACCCCCAAAATTGGTTCGAAGAACCTCTTCAACCACTGGGCGATTCCCGTATTTTATATTCAATCGATCGAATAACGCATAGGAAACCCCACATTCGGCAAGATTACGAATCAACTCCTCGAGATGGACTGTGCTTAGTTCTGGGATTATTGGTCCAACAAATCCATAGGTTCGGATACCTTGGCCACTCATTTCACGTAAGGCATCCAATCGGCGATTACTGGAGACTGCGCCTGACTCAAAAGCACGCCGTGTTTTTTCATCGAGAGTAATAATGGTCATGCCTACTTCGTTTTCTGAATGCTGCCCGAGTAAATCGACATCTCGAAGCACCAAATCCGATTTAGTAAGAATTGAAATGGGAAACTCGTGTCGCGTCAAGATTCCAAGACATTTTCTCGTTACTTCATATCGCCGTTCAAGCGGTTGATAAGCATCCGTTACGCTTGAGAAAAGCACAGGTTCCTTAGATGATTTTCTTCGACGCCGGAGCTGTTGTTGTAACACACGAGGTGCATTTATCTTAATATCAACAAAGCACCCCCACTCTTCTCCCTGATGCCCTGTATATCGCGTCATAAATCGGGCAAAACAATACGCGCAAGCATGCTGGCAGCCTACATATGGGTTAATAGCGTAGGTCACTCCGCTTATTCGACTGGGATTTAGAATACTTTTCGCAGTGACCTTAGTAATTTTGAGTTGAGGAGACACGTTTTATCAAGAGTTCATGTGCCCGCGCCTATAATAAAAACTTGGACCCCACTAAGAAAAGTGAGTATTGGGTAACTTAAGAAAATAACAACACAGAAAAGGAAGGACGAAGAAGTGGGCGACGGTGACCTCTAATGGATAAGGATCAACTCAAGACTTTCCTCAAAGCACAAATCGCACTCGAGGCGAAAATCGTGCGAATGGCCCAAAAGAGTGTAAAGGATACTCGAAACCAGCTGGTCAAAAATCTCATCCAGGCCATTGCCATTGACTCAAATAAACATGCGCTCTTGCTCAACGCCATCGTTGCACGACTCGAGTCAAAAACACCGTTCATTGATGAATCCAAACGCGATGAACTCGGCAAAGACATCAAAACCCATATCGAACTAGAAGCTGAGGCTATCAGAACCTACAAAGCTCTCATTCCGAAAATGGAAGATCCTGGATCCAAACAAGTACTCGAATACATTTTCGATGATGAAAAACGCCACCATAAGCTCCTAACCCAGCTTTACACACTCGTATTCGAAAAAGAAACTCTTACTGAAGAAGATCTCTGGGACCTTACTTGGAAAGATGTCCCATGGCATGGCGGACCTGGTGGATAAAGTCTCCTTCTTTTCAATAGAAGTACATTAGGTATCGAAACACTTCGAACACAGCCACAACACCAAATCCTATACCTATCGTATAGAAAAAATACTGGGCCCATTTTTCTGACGGCACCAAGATTATTAGAGCCGCGAGTATCACGCAAAAGAGCAGATAGTAACCAACAATCATGCCTTGGAATCCTGAAAAGAAATAAGCAACTACAAAGACGCAAACGGTGAAAAATGCGGCCCCTCGTTTACCATACACTGTTGCAAAAGTTCTTTCTTCAACCAGCTTATCGGCACTGTAATCCATGATTGTGCTAAACGAATGAATCCCCATGACACCAGCTGTGATGAAATAAACTTGAATGGGTATTTGAAAAATTGTTGCACCAAAACTTGCGCCTAATATGACTGGTGCATAGAAGTAAAGTATTCCATTAGACACCGAATCCATCGGAGGCCACTGCTTGAATCGTAACGGTGGGGCGGAATAGAAGAAGGA
This sequence comes from archaeon, assembly GCA_016550405.1. Next base: position 5,122 of record JABXGX010000007.1, read on the forward strand.
GAAGAACAGGAGAATACCCATCGCGAAAATGTTTGTGGGATTCAACGTCAGACCCGCACTAATCATTAACAGGACTGCGACAAAAAGGGTAAGCGTTTTTACAAGCGGAAACACCCGAGTTTCTATCTCAACTGAATCACGCATAGGTTTTCGTGGGTTGAGCTTGTCCGCTTCATAATCGTACCGATCATTGGTACCATACAACAATACACAATAAGGCACTGACAACAATATCATTTGGACAATGGCCAGGGGAGTTACCGGGCTTCCAAAGGCCGTTAATCCCAACAGGAAGACCAGCGGGGCAACTAGCCATCCTAGGGGTCGACTGACTTTGATTAGTGTTAAGGCAGTTTGGGTCACACAGAACCTATCGAAGGGTCTCCAAATAACCGTTATCCTACAATGTTAATGAACAAAATCTGTTAATCGGCGCTGATAGAGTTGCCGGGCTAGTAAGCTTCCTCCGTCAATCCAGGATTTTAAGTCAATTCGAAATCCCGCCATCATATACTGAATCGCTTCCTCACGAGTATCGAATCGTAAATAAGGCTGTTGTAGTGCTTCTCGTACGATTTCACGACACTTCCATACGCCCAATGGCATGAGGTGGCTAGGTCGGGATTCACGAAGGACGACAACTGATGCTTGGCGGCGCTCCTTGGCAAGGTGTTCGGTCGTCATGGCTCGGACAGCATAATAACAGCCCCCTATCGAAGCATACTTGGTTCGCCCCTTGTAGGGTTCCCAGTCGCTACAGATGCCCACATGGCGACCTGAGGGGTTCCAGGATGTTCCTGGGAACCAGGCTTCAACCAGTTCATAACTCCAGGCCTCAGGGCTCATGAGAATTTTAAAGTGGTCCCCTAAGAAGTTGTGCTCATAGATTCGGTACTCGTTGATGAAAGGGTGTTCTTTGACTTGAACACGATAATGGCGTCCGACGGTACTGTCAACAGCAGTGATACTCCATCTGGTAGGGACCATCCGTCGGTTTGGTCCGATACCGAATGAACCCATACTAAAAGCACGAGTAATCTTGGTGAGATTCACATCATTATTGTAAAGATCAACAATAGCTGGTGCGGCTTTAAGGTCCCGATCCTCATAGGCTCGTTCAAGCCGTTTATGCCCTTTCATGGTGCCTAAAACAAATTGTTCAAGCATCGCTGATGGACCCATGGGCTGAACTTCGGACTCAAGTCGTAGTGGATGACGGGGGCGTTTCTTGAATACGACTTCAGTTTCCACTGGACCTGAGGACAGAGTCATGTCCCGGGTGTCATCAATGATCCGTCCAGATTGTTCAGGTTCAAAGACGCTGACCCGGTGCATGCCACGAACCAAAGAGTAGCGGTATTCGAGGATTTGGTTGAGGTCCAAATACATCCAATCTTCGGGAGAATCGTAAATGGAGGTATCGCCGATAATGGGTGGGACCAAGGGGCCTGCGTACACTTTGGGCCATCCAAAGCGCCCCACGAAGACCCCTGGCGGTGATGATCCCTCAAGATCCGTCGTATCGAGTAGGGGTTTAACCTTCAAAAAAGAGTAAAGCCGGTGCAGGAGGGGGCAAGAAGACTTGCCACAGAGCATCTTTCCACCCTTGCAGACGAGACATCGGGTCTGGCTGGAGTCAGGTGACAGGGTCTGCATTGTGACATCTA